>CAYOAR010000066.1:0-8711 GCA_964402105.1 uncultured Dehalococcoidales bacterium | reverse complement strand
ACGATTGTGCTCGGCCTGTTCACAGCTATGCCCCAAGTGGCTCAAGCGACGAGTGACAACGCGACCATTGATCTTAGTGAAAACTGGTTCGGCAATGCTGACCGTACTACATTTTGGGCAACATGGGAGTATACCCAATCTACCCATACGCTTTATGTCTATGACAACGTCACCGTTATCGGCACCGTTGCCGGGGCAGCGAAGACGTTAAACATCCGTATCGACTCCGGCAAGAAAGTAACATGGAAAGCCAATTATTCGGGCAACACTAACAGCTATATGATTAGGGCAACATCCAAAGGCACACTCGAGATCTCAACAGGCGGTTCTGTCAAAAACAACGGGAGCGGCGCAGCTGTCGGTTCTACCATTGATGACGCCAATATCACAGTGAGCGGCGGCACCATAAGCTCAAGCGGTGACGCGATATATTATGGAGGAAAAACCTCCGTCATCACGATAAGCAGCGGAACAGTGAGTTCCTCAGGCATTGAGCGTTCCGGAATCTACTCTTGGGGCGAAAAAACTAAGATCACTGTGAGCGGCGGTACAGTGAGTGCCACGGCAGAAAAAGGGTATGCCGTCTGCTTTGATGGCGAGGAAACGACTATCAAAGTGAGCGGCGGTACAGTGAGTGCCGAAGGGAAAGATGGTATCGCGATTTATCCCAGAAAGCCAAAAGCCATTATCACTATATCAGGTGGAACTGTGAAAGCCACGGGGGAAAATGGCAGAGCTATCTGGGCTATCGGCACGAACGCCGAAATCGCGGTCAGCAACGGAAATGTGACCGCAACGGGGACATATACCGGAAATGCTATGCGTATTGACGGCGCGAATTCTTCGGTTATCGTGAACAGCGGTATAGTGGAATCCACTTCTGACGCTATTCGCATTGGTGGTACAGGCACCGCTGTCACTGTTAATGGCGGCACGATGGAAGCAATAAGTGTCAATCCTTGCAGTGCCATCTATGTCACCGGCAGTGCTTCAAACGTCAAGGTCAATGTGACGGGCGGATATCTGGGTACCCGCAACACAGGACAATGCCACGCCGTATGTAGCGATGGCGCGAATACCACTGTCGAGGTAAGCGGGGGCACGCTGTATGGGCCAGGGGAATACTCCGTCATCCACATGAGGGGCACTTCCCCCACAGTCAAAGTTACTGGTGGTTTCGTGCATGGCTACGGGCCAGGCATCATCGGAGAGAAAAACATCATATACATGAGTAGCGGCACGCCCGCGATTAGCAACCTAGCCGTAGTCTGTGCATGGGACAAACCGAGCGGAACCCCGACATATACAGCAGGCTCATCAACCAACCTCATCGTCAGCCCCTCGGGGGCAAAGGCAACTTGGGCTATAGAAAGTTCAAAAGCTGGTATCCGCTATGAAAATGGTGCGAACAAGGGCTTTTTCGAAAGATACGGCGTTACAGTCAATGCAGCACCGACAACTACCACATCTGCATCGACAACGCCAACGACCATTGTGTCTACAACAACCACTACTCCTACAACCAGTGCTTTGACCACGACGGCATCAACAACCACTACCTCTGCATCTACGACCACGACAACCAGTACGTCTGCAACAACCACTCCTACAACCAGTGCTTCAACCACGGCAACCACATCTGTGTCAACTACACCAACGACCAGTGCGTCAACTGCTGGCACATCAGCAACTACTACATCTGTATCTACAACAACAGCGGGTACGACCACAACAGCACCGACTACATCAGCGTCAGATACGCCGGTGATATCTGCTTCGTCATCAGAACCACTGCCTACGACTAGTACACCGACGACAACCACTTCTTCGTCAGAACCACCGGTCAAAACCAACGATATCCCATGGCCATGGATTATCGCCGGCATCTTGGGAGGCATTATTGTCGGCGGTATGTTCGTGCTGATTGCCAAAAGGCGGTAGAGAGCCGAAAAGCACAACAGTATTCGTCGGTTTGCTGATAATCCTTTAGCTCATCGGCAGAAGGCGGGCACTCACCGCAGTGGGAAGAGAAGACTCGTCTTCTTTATGTTAAAATCTGGCCATGAAGCCTTTAAGCGCTGTATCGCGCATCATTGATGCCAATCTTAATCGCTTGGGGGAGGGACTTCGTTTCATGGAAGAGGCTGCTCGCTTCATTCTAAGCGATGAAGACCTCACCTCTGAACTGAAAAACCTCCGTCACCGCCTTTCTCCTAAAGATCTAGATACCAAGCTTGGATACCTTGACGCGCGCGACTCCACCGCAGATATCGGTCCGGATGTAATGCTAAAAGCCGATGAACCCGCGCGCAGTGTTACCCAAGCAGTGGTCGCCAATGCCAGGCGCGCCGAAGAGTCGCTGCGCGTATTGGAAGAGATCTCCAAAACGGCAGGCACGAGCCTTAATACAGCCGAGCTCCAGGGTGCCCGTTTTACCGTTTATACCATAGAGAAAAATCTCGTGGCTCGTTTATTGCGCAAAGACAAGATTTCCTCAATCTGCGGTTTACATGTCGTGGTGGATGCCGCAATTACCTCGGGACGTCCTCTCGCCGAGATTGTGCGCGAACTGCTGTTAGGCGGGGTACGAGCCATCCATCTCACAGGCAGCCTCGTACCAAAGCGTAAACTCTTAAGCGCTGCTATTGAGATTGCTGAGCTATGTCGGGAGCACGATGCCCTCTTGATTGTAGACGGCGCCCTCGACATCGCCCTCGCTACAAATGCTGATGGGGCGCACTTTGGTCAGGGCGACTTACCAGTTAAAGTAGCACGGAATCTACTGCCAATTGATCGGCTTATCGGTTGTTCTGTGCGCAGCGTGTCCGAAGCTAGACAGGCCTGTGATGACGGAGCAGACTATTTAAGCTGTGAGGTTACCCTCACAAAAGCCGGCGCGTCAGATCGTGCCGCCGCTGATTGGACACTCGTTTCCCAGATTAAAAAAGAGGTCAATCTGCCACTTGTAGCGATGGGCGAGATCACAAAGTATAATGTGGCAGAGGTGATGCGCTCCGGCGCAGATGGGATCGTAACAGCAAGCGCCCTGATTGCCAATGCCTCACCTAACAAAGCCATCCGCGATTTTATTAAAGCTATGGAGGTACCCCATGAGCCGGCTAAGCTATGAACTGGAGTACATCATCGAGCGTATCCGTGAGTCTTTCAGTGCGCAGGATGCCGCGAGAGAGAAAGCTCTGCCCCTCTGCCGTGAGGTTATCCGCTTTTCCTCTGTTACTATCCGCAGTATTCACCGCCATGAGTTCGATGAAGCCAAAAAGACCCTGACCGAAGCTGGCCGCCTATTGAGAGAGGCCGAGCGCCACCTCGCCTCCTGCACCGCACTTGAAAATACGCGTTTCCTGCTGGATGCACAAAAAGAATATGCCGAAGCCCACGCCACTCTTGCCTTGACCACAAACCGACCATTGCCCACACCAGAGGAGATAAAGGTGGACTACGCCGCCTACCTCAATGGTTTGGCTGAGGCGGCAAGCGAACTCAGGCGATACCTTTTGGACGGACTGCGCGGCGGCGACTTCCACCGCGGCGAGGAGCTGCTCTCGGCTATGGATGACATCTACAGCGTACTCGTGACCATGGATTTCCCGGACAGTATCACAGGCGGGCTTCGGCGCACTACCGACATGCTGCGCGGCGTGATGGAGAAAACGCGCTCCGACCTTACCCTATCCGTACAGCAGAATCGGCTGGAGGACAAGATTGGGGAACTCAATCTAAAGTTGAAGTAAGCACGGAACCTACCAGAACATTGAGAGATCACAATTGTTATGCTCACCTGCAATCAAGCATTGCTAGTTCAAGCGATTGTCGTTGCCAACCCCGGCTACAAATAATGTTATGAAGATGCCAAATGGCAGGAGTGAACCACACGATAAAATTATCGATCACAAATAAGAGTTATTATTTCTTATCCCTAGTAGTGGTTTTTCTGTTGTCGTTTTATCCGCTGACGATGGGGGTTAGGATTCTAGTCGCATATATCCATCAAGGCTACATCGATGCTGCGGACTATCCAAAATATGTCATACCGTATACACCAATCGCTATTGCGCTGATGGTATCCGTTGCGCTATTACCGATAGTAATCAGGTTTTGTAAAAAATTTGCCCTACTTGTCGTTTCGATTCTTAGCGTAGGATTATTCCTTGCGTCAGAAATATTATTTGAGAATATCACAGTATTCAGTGCGAAAGAAGGAGCAGTAGATATAGGTTCATGGCAAGCAGCAATGTGTATAGCAACACCAGAAGTGATGCAAACCATCGCATATAAAGAAACAATCGGGCAACTGCTTGCAGAACGGTACAGCCCCGTATTCAAAGTGCATTTCTATCTAATCGCTATTTTGATCGTTCTGGCCGTCATCGGCATTGTTTATGGGTTCGGGAAAATGATCCGCGATAAAAATTATTACAAAAAGAACTTATTCATCATCCAAACAGTAGCAGCCAGCATTTTTATCGGGCTGTGCATTTTCGCCTGTTTTACGGCATTCTACCGCACCGGGGAGCTAAGTCTCTCGGCGCTATCAAGCTGGTTGATGAGTGTATTTTTTGTTGTCTTCGGGGTGAATGCCGGAATTTATTCTGGCAACCTTCTCTATCTTAAAAAGCCGTTGCTCTCCCAATTGACTCCAATACTGATTGCTGCTGCTGTCACTTTTGTTATGTATATTGGAGAGCTTGTCTTAATGGGTGGGGTGTTGTTCAAATTCGGAAGCGGATTTTTATTCGAGCCCATTGGAGTTTGCCCATTAGCACCGATTGATTTTACGGTCATTGCGTTATCAGGAATGATCACGTATTTTATTCTTTTGATGGTACGCCAGAGATCAATCGTAGCGGATGCTGAACAGGCAAGATAAAAATAGACAATAATAAAGAGAGCACAACATGCCTATCTATTCTCACTCACAGCTGGCTGCATACGAAAACTGCCCTCTGAAATACAAGTTCAATTATCGCGACAAGATTAAACGCTATACCGAGGGTGTCGAGGCTTTCCTTGGCAGCCGTGTTCATGAGGTTCTTCAAAAATGCTATGAAGATGCAAGGCGGGGCAAAATTAACCCGCTCAAGGACCTCTTGGCTTATTATGATGCCCTTTGGGAGAAAAACTGGCACGACGAAATTGCTATTGTGCGCGCCGGCTTGACCGCCGATCATTACCGCAACTCCGGGCATAAAATGCTCGCCGCCTACTACGCACGCCACTCCCCTTTCGATAAGGACATCACCATCGCAACAGAAGAGCTTGTATCGTTCTCTATCGATAACGAGCGACATCGGCTTAGGGGTTATATTGACCGCATCTCACGCACGCCGGACGGCGCATACCACATCAACGACTACAAAACCTCCGCCAGCCTGCCAACTCAAAGCGATGCTGACGCCGACCGCCAGCTCGCTCTCTACCAAATAGCCCTCAGGCAGCGCTGGCCACACATAAGCACGGTGCATCTGGTCTGGCATTATCTGGCCTTCGACTGCGCCCTCGTCTCACGCCGCTCACCCGAGGCACTTGCCAAGCTTGAGCAGGATACCGCCCGCCTCATCGACGAAATTGAAGCGGCACAGGATTTCCCGCCGAAAGAGTCCGCTCTATGTAACTGGTGCGAATACCCTGACCTCTGCCCAAACCGCAAACATCTCTATACTGTGGAGGCACTGCCGGCTAATAAATTCCTTAGCGAGCCTGGGGTGGTAATCGTTAACCGATACGCAGAGCTAAAAGAAAAGGCCAGAGAGATTGAAGAAGAAGTGACGCTTTTAAAAGAAGCACTATTAAACTATTGCCAAGAAAACAAGTTGAGTGTGGTTCGGGGCAGCAATCATAAGGTGAGGGTGAAACGAGAAGAGAAGCTTAAATTCCCTGGCAAGAGTGAGCCGCGCCGGGCAGAACTTGAAGCAAAGCTCATGCAGGCCGGCAAGCTGGCTGAGGTATCTCAGCTTGACACCGCAGCGCTTACCCGTGCTGTGGCAGAGGAACGCTGGGGAAAGGCGCTATCCCAAGATATTGCCGCTTACGGCACGATTGAGGAAACGAGTACGGTGTATCTCTCAAAGTTGAAAGAAGAAGAGCCTGAATAGCCATTCTAGCGCCTTAGGAATGGGTTGTGCCGTCTCTCGTCGCCAATGGTACTCGGCGGGCCGTGACCGGGGTAAACCTTGGTATCATCCGGCAAAGAGAGAAGCTTAATCCGAATGCTCTCCATTATTTCGGCATAGTTGCCGCCGGGAAAATCGGTGCGGCCGATGCCCGCCTGAAAAAGGGTATCACCCGTAAATACCGCACCATCCCCTGCTAAACAGATACTGCCGGGGCTGTGCCCCGGTGTATGGAGCACCGAAAGCCTTAGGTCCCCCACCACAACCTCCTGCCCATCCCGAAGCAGCCTATCCGGCTGGGAAGGCCGAGGTGTTCTCAAGCCAAGCATAGCTGCCTGAAAATCGTCCCCTAGCAGATCAGCATCAGATGGATGCATCGCAACCTCGGCATCGGTTGCCTCTTTCAGCGCCTTTAGCGCACCGGTATGATCGCGGTGGCCATGGGTTAGAATAATACACCCAAATTTCAGCCCCAAAGCTTCAGCTCGGCGCAGGATGCGGGCGCTGTCATCGCCGGGGTCAATGACAACCGCTTTCCCACCCTTAGATGCGGCACAGATGTAGCAGTTGGCCTCATAAGGGCCGACGGGCAAGGTTTCGAGTATCATGGCACGTTCATTCTTCGCACATTATGCCTTAATCAGCAAGGGCATGCACAAAAAAAACAGCGCAAGCAGCGCAAGCATAACCGCAGATACAATACTGCAAATTAGCCCAATAACGGCCATCGTGCGCCCATCAAGGCTTGGATCGTGATTGATCTGCTTGATAGCCATGATTCCCAAGACAATTCCCGGAATGCACGCAATCGGGAAAATAAAAGGGAGGCCCACAATTCCACACACCAATGCTGCAATGGCAAGTCCGCTTGTTCGCTTCACTCCCTCAGTTCTCGCTTTGAGATCGGCAGTGAATGTCCCGCCGCATTGCATACAGAAATTGCTTTCATCGGGATTCTCGGCACCACACCTGAAACAGTAAAAAGGCATGCCCCCTCCTCATTGCAATTTGCTAACAGCATTGTACCATTCGGCGCACCGATAAGGAATATTTTGCGCCTTTCTTGAGCCGCACCTTCATCCATTTTCTTTGACAACACTTTTTAAAGCTGGTAACTTTAATGACTCAGCCAAACGAATATGTTTACAACGTACTCAAACATTGCGGTGACCGCCCTCGTCTTCCTCTTGGGTCTTGTGTTGGGAGGGATAGCGTTCTGGTGGTTTGGGCGCCGCCATACTCACACCGAAACCTTGACTGCGGAAAAACCGGAAGCAAAGTCAGAAACAAAATCGGCGGTGAATCTGTCATTTCGTTTGGGATATATCGCCCTCCCCGGAGCAGTAGCCCTTACTACCATTGTCTTCCTCGCCATCCTCTACCCTTCGTTCCCAAATGAACTCGCCTACCGCTTCTCATCGTCGGGTGCCCCCCAAAGCTACATCGGGCGCGAACTTTTCGCCGTCCTGATGATAGTTGCCCAACTCGTCGTGGTAGGGTTTGCCGCGGCGGCTGCCCTTTTCATTTTGAGGCTGGCGCGCCGTATGCTTAAAGACTCGCCTGCCCCCATCGCCCCGGGGCGCATCATCTGGCTTATGGCCAATATGCTGGTACTGCCTCAAATTCTTATCGCTTTCGTAGCACTGGATGCCGCCTACTACGCCAACAAAACAGCCCATATCATGACCCCTTGGCTATTTTCACTTTTGGCTATCGGAGTCGGCACCTTGGTAATAATTATCCTCTTTGCGCTCTCTCTCAATGAGGCCCGCAGGGCAAAATAAGGAGACACCTTGGCTGAAGAAATCGGAAAGACCCCTATGGAAAAAATCGTTTCGCTTAGCCGCCGGCGCGGCTTTATTTTCCCTTCAAGCGAGATTTACGGCGGTCTCTCGTCTTGCTGGGACTACGGCCCCCTCGGGGTTGAGATGAAGCGCAATGTAAAACAGGCCTGGTGGCGCTCCATAGTCCAGAGCCGCGACGACGTGGTCGGGCTGGACACCAGCATCCTCATGCATCCCAAGGTCTGGGAAGCCAGCGGCCACCTCTCCGGCTTTTCCGACCCTTTGGTGGAATGCCTAAAGTGCCATTTACGCTACCGAGCCGACCAGCTAGAGCGCCAAAATTGCCCCGAGTGCGGACAAGAGCTTACTGCCCCGCGCCAGTTTAACCTCATGTTCAAAACTTTCATGGGTCCGGTTGAGGAGGAGGCAGCGGTGGTCCATCTCCGCCCGGAAACAGCCCAGGGCATCTTTGTCAACTTCGAAAACGTACTCACCACCACTCGTAAAAAACTGCCTTTCGGCATTGCCCAGCAGGGCAAGAGCTTCCGCAACGAAATTACCACGGGAAATTTCATCTTCCGCTCGCGCGAGTTTGAGCAAATGGAACTGGAGTTCTTTGTGCGCCCAGGCACCGACATGGAGTGGTTCCACTACTGGACCCAGGAGCGCCTTGGCTGGTTTGTTAAGCATGGCATAAAACCGGAACATCTCAGACTGCGCGCCCACGAGCAAGCCGCCCTCGCCCACTACGCTCGCTGCTGCTCGGACATCGAATACCTCTTCCCCATGGGCTGGA
>CAYOAR010000065.1:0-1611 GCA_964402105.1 uncultured Dehalococcoidales bacterium | reverse complement strand
CTCACGCAAATCCACGCCAAGCATCGGCAGGGATAGCTGATTGCCCGGGACCAAGAACGGCACTTTGTGCTCAATTAGCCGTTTGCGGTTGTACGATGTCATCCGGTCTCGAACATAGATCACCGGGTCTTTCGTATGGGCTTGGAGGTTCTCAATGTGCTTACGGATCGTCGCAGGCGACTGCTCTTCCTTGTCAGCATCAATCATGAGAAGACAGGTGGTCTCCAAAATCCGAACCTGGTAGAAGCGATAACGGTCTCGGAACAGGAACGGCAAGCGATCCTGGCCGGTCCAGAGAACTGGATGCAGGCTCAGGCCCAAGGCTTCCTGGAGGTACTTCACAAGCGTATTCAGCTGAGCTTTCATGGCTTTATTATCGTCTTTTATGCACTATAACATTAGCCATGTTATCGTGCAATGGCAAGGTTAATAAGCCCCTTATTCGCGAGTCATGCAGCAATAGATTCTGCATGTATTTCATTTGACATTATCCAATTATTGCACGATAATAGCTAATGCAAGGTGGCCATATGCTGTTCGTCCGTGTGATGCGAATCTTGGAGATTATCCAATGAACGCGAAAGAAAAGGTAAAAAAGTCGAGTGTAGGCGTAGAACTTGTTCGCCTCTTGGCCGAAGAGGGGAACCGGGTTTTCTCTACAAGTCGTGCGCGAGAACTGAGCGAGCGCGTCGGCATTAAAGAGCCCTATCTACTAGAAGCAATCTACCACCTCCGCCGTAACGGATGGGTTGTCACGCTACGTCGTGGTCTTTACGCGCTTGCTTCCTCTTCTGTTCCTGGCGTATCACCTGCCCATGAATTCGAAATTGCTATGTTTCTTGCTCCCGGCTCAGCTATCAGCCATTGGTCGGCCCTGCACCACTACGGCCTAACAGAGCAAGCTCCCCGCAAAGTCTTTGCTCTCGTCACGGCCAATATGTCGGCTCCGCAAGTACGGAGTAAGAAGATTGGGCTGGTGGTGGGAACCACTACTTACCAGTTCATCCAAATCAAGCCCGAGCGGTTCTTTGGAACAGAAAAGGTATGGGTGGACGAAGCGCGCGTGGTTATCACTGACCCAGAACGCACGTTGCTCGATGGGCTGATGATGCCACAGTATTGCGGAGACTTCGCCGAGGTACTTCATGCGTTCGAGGTACGAGGCGATGACCTGAACCTAAACCGCATCATCACCTATGCCCTCAAACTCGACACTGCCACAATCAAGCGGCTGGGTTGGGTGCTCGAACATCAGGGCATTAACCCTGCCCGGCTTGAACCGCTTCTTCGCGTGCCGATTAAGGGCTATCGCCCCCTTGACCCGTCCGGCCCGCGTAAGGGACCATGTAACAGCCGCTGGATGATTCAGGAAAACCTCCCGGGGAAAATCAAGCTATGAAACCACTTCGCACACGTCTCGAGCAAGCCAGAAATCACCTTGGTATTCCTTGGGAAATCATCGAACGGGACTACCTGCTCTCGTGGATTCTAGCAGGCATCGGCCAGACAGAATCGTTACACGATACACTTATTTTCAAAGGCGGTACGGCCTTAAAAAAATGCTGGTTCGGTGAGTATCGTTTCTCAGAGGACTTGGATTTTTCCGGCACA
>CAYOAR010000064.1:0-2771 GCA_964402105.1 uncultured Dehalococcoidales bacterium | reverse complement strand
ACAGACCGGGCGGTGTTAAGATGAGAAACGCCTCCCTCACCACCATTGCCCCCACCGGGACTCTCTCCATCATCGCCGGGTGCTCCTCAGGCATTGAACCCTTGTTTGGGTTGGTCTACACGCGGCACATCCTGGATGGGGGCAGGCTACTCGAAGTGAACGGGGAATTCGTGCGTATGGCACGAGAAAGAGGGGCTTACTCCCCCATCCTTATCAAGAAACTAGCAGCAGGTGTGCCCATTTCACAGATAGATGACATTCCTGATGATGCCAAGCGTGTTTTTATCACTGCTTTGGATATTGCGTCTGACTGGCACGTTAGAATGCAAGCCGCCTTCCAGCACCACACCGACAATGCCGTTTCCAAGACAGTCAATTTCGCCAAGGAAGCCACCCAGGCTGACGTGGCTCATGTATACCTTATGGCCTATGAGGAAGGGCTTAAGGGCATCACTATCTACCGTGATGGGAGCCGGGTAGGACAGCCGTTAACTTCTGGTAGGGCTGGGGAGCGGCTTCTTTCGCGTTATTTTAATGTGCCCGGGGATTAAAATTCCTATAAATGGCAACTCAATCTTCCCTAGACATCGCAACCAGGCATAAAATAGTTGACATTAAAACTAACAAGTGTATAAAATGTTAGTGGGCAATGCCTCGCTATTCCCCATCTCGGAGTACAGGTGTGTATAGGGTAATACTAATAGTTATCGCTCTATTGCTGGCGGTATCACTTGCTGGTGATGTTTTCTTTGTTCATCACCATATGAGTAATGATTCTTTGGAAACTGAGCATACCATACCGCAATATGCTTCCTGTTTTCTCGGTGGCTTTGCTGATGCACTGAGAACCCATGGTAGTCTATTGTTTATTGCAGCAGTAAACCGCTCAAGCAGTGGCGCTGATAAGTACACTGGTTGTTTTTATGGTTGGTACAGTTCTGCTTATTTGGATGCAACAGCGTCCTCCGTCTACTACGGCTAGATCCGAGAGCAATATTGAGTTCTCGGGTCTATTCTTGTAAAAAGGGATATGGTAATAACCTAAAGGAGGTATCAGGGTGAGCAAGTATCACTCGACAATCAGCCGCCGCGAGTTTCTCAAGGCACTGGGGCTTGGCGGAGCAGGGGTTGCCGCTGCCGCTGTTGCCCCGCCGGTCTACCGCGACCTTGATGAAATGATGGCATCGCCCTTGGCGACTATGAAACGCCCGTCTTGGGTCAAGGAGGTCTCCAAGCCTACCGTCGAGGTGAATTGGGACATAATGAATCGCTTCTCCGACTATGAGGTGATGTGGGGAGGCGGTTTTGCCAAGGCGGTTGGTCAAGAGCGGGCTGAGCAGGCAATTCAGGCCTCAGCGGCCAATGCCGCAAAGTGGCGCAAAGAAGGCAGACCCGGCTATACCCTTCCGGATACAGCCCTTGCCAACAGTCAATACGGTGCCCCCCTCAGTTTTATGGGTCCGCGCACCTCACCTACCCCGGAGAGCTTGCAGACACCGCGCTGGGAAGGTACCCCTGAACAGAACGCCCGTCTGATTACATCCTATCTGCGTATGCATGGTGCCTATCATGTTCATTTTGCCGAACTGTACACCGAAACCACCGAGAAAATGATCAACCTGTACGATGCCGGCAAGGACCGCAGCGCCCTCGGACCGCGCATTGACATTCTGGATGTTGACGAGCCCGAAGATCATCCCGAAAACCCCGTCTCCGGCTGCGGCGGTTACCGGGTACTGCCCAAGAAAGCCCGCTGGGTCATCATCTACACCCTGCGTATGTCCCCCGAGCTCATCTGCCGGGCACCCGGCTTCATCTCCAACCGTGAACACAGCTATATGTATGACCTGCGCTCTATTGTGCAGGGGCAGCTCCAGAACTTCATGCGCACCTTGGGTTATTGGTGCTTTGGCGACACCCTTAAGGCCGCTGCCCTGGGTCAGGGAACAGGCTTCGCGGTGATGTCGGGATTGGGTGAAACATGCCGTGCCATGCATACCATCACCCCCGAATACGGTCTCATGCAGCGCGTGTTCATTGTCATCACCGATATGCCGCTGCCCCTGGGTAAGCCGGTGGATTTCGGGGTGATGAATTTCTGCCGGAAATGCAAGAAGTGCGCTGACTATTGTCCGGCCGGAGCTATTCCCCATGATACCGAGCCGAGCTGGGAAGTCAGAGGTCCCTATAACCGCCCCGGTGTAAAACACTGGTATCGGAATGAGGCTGCCTGCCGGGCATATATCTATACCGCGGGAGCATGTGCCATTTGCTTTGCTGTTTGCCCTTACTCTAAACTAAAAGGTGCAAGTTACACCAACATATGGCAGTCAACAGTGGCCAAAACATCTGTCTTCAACCGCGCAATCCGCAAGATGGATGACTTTCTGGGTTATGGCCCCCGGGCAGGCGATGACGTTGAAAACTTCTGGAATCTTGACCTGCCGCCGTTTGGATGGACTTAAGGAGGGATGAGATGAGGGTAATTGCCATAGTCGGTATGGCCGGAGCTGGTAAGTCCGAGGTTGCCCATATTTTTGAAAACAAAGGCTTTGCCCGCGTTCGTTTTGGAGATGTAACTGACGAGGAGTTGAAAAAACAAGGACTCCCGGTGAACGAAGAAAATGAACGCAAGATGCGCGAAGCACTCAGGGAACGCTATGGTATGGCTGCCTACGCAATGCTTAATCTCACTAAGCTGGATGTGGCTCTAAAGAGCGGGCCGGTGGTTATTGACGGTCTCTACTCATGGGAGGAATACACTACTCTTA
>CAYOAR010000063.1:0-4090 GCA_964402105.1 uncultured Dehalococcoidales bacterium | reverse complement strand
TTGGAAAAAAGCTGTTGTCCCGAATAAAAACCAAAGCAGGGAGAAAACGAGAATAGCTATGGCGGCAATCCATATTGTCATTGCGATGGTATCCATTTTTACACCTGCGCGTTTCATCACCATGCTCCATCTATTGGTTTTACGAAAAGGGAACTACGTGCATTTCTACTACTGATCAAGCAGTGTTGCACCCTTGCTCCAATCATATCGAGGGCAAGGCCAGTTTTAACTGGGGCTTGCTTTCATTTTATCACCGCCACTGGCACCAGTAATACCAGAAGTAAACCTCATAAAACAAAATATGGCAAGCGCAGTTCGGCAGTACGCTACCTACTGCTTATTAATAATTTCACGTTTTTGAAAGCAAAGTCAATGCTTCGCGCTTTGGCGGGGATACCTTTGATTTTTATCTGCGGCACCAACTAGGTAACCGCCGGTGGCAAAGTAGCAATACTCCAGCCCCCTTTTTTAAGTCGGTCATTTACGCCATTTAGGCACGTATCTTCCTTGTTTAGGATGCCGAATTTGGGGCTTTTTTATGTGTTTTTGGGGAGATTTGGGACGAATCGGTGCCAGAACATTTTTTACCGGCTAGCAACGATGTCTCTTTTTTATGGTCGGACATTTAGAACATTTTGCCTCGTTTTAGCCTTGAGCTGGGGCTGGCTGGATGCAATCATCACTGATGCGTGGACTTCCTCGGCATGATCATTTGATCAAATCAGGTAAGCATGGAAGGGATGGGAATACGGTGCATCGGTATCTGCCGGATGACCATGGCTATAGGATTCGAGAATCTGGCTTTATAACATCTCCAGGCTTGTTATCTGCCATAGAATAGAGCAGCTATCGATGGCTTAGAGGGCGCGGACATTGGGAAGACATTGGCCGAATAACCCGAAGTTAAGTCAGAGGGAATCTAGTTGCCGCAGGAAAAAGGGTGGCGTTGTTATATTACCGCTTTTATACCATGGGGTATTAGTGATTCGAATAAACCAAGACCAGATAATAGACGTAGTCTGCAAATAACATGACACCCCGCAGTATTGCTGCGGGGTGTCATCCACTTGGACGTAACCTCAAGTCAAGCGTTTTAGGCTTATGCTTGGGAATTTTCTCTATAGTATAGTCTACGACTCGATGGGATCGGTACTAAGCTTGAAAACGGCATTGTAAGTTTCGTCTGAGCCGCGCATAAGACAAGCGACTGTTATTGTATTGTTTTTGGAGCTGTAATTTAAGCCCTTGGAGATGAGTACCTCGCCATCGTTTCTGTTGAAAGTGATATTTGAGCCACTGATATTGTATGTTCCTTTTTCGGATATGAATATTGGCATGCCTTTTGCTTTAAACTGCGCAACGTAGGTATTGTCATCTGCGTTTAGAGAGATGTAAAAGGCGGTAACCTTGTCCACAGTCATATTGGCACTGTTGGGTTCAATGCTCTCTAGCTCATACGTAGAACTACCTTGAGGTAACTTGGGGCCGCACCCTGTTACTGCAAATAGTGAGGTAAGCACGAGCAGCGCAGCCAATAAGGCTGGGATCGCACTCTTTTTTGCTCCGAACTTCATGTTGCACCCTCCTTAATTTTTTTTATGTATAAAAAAAAGGGGGGGTTGCCCCCCTTTTGTTGCTTGCGCAATTTTACTTGGTTCTCTCACATACTGTCAAGGGCATTACGAGCCGTGTTTGCCAATTTTCCCGATGGCTTTATCGCTTTTATTTCTCCGCCTATATCCTCTCTTTAAGGCTTTTTCGAGCGAAGACGCCCTTCCAGCTTCCAGCCCTACGGCGCATCTCGAAAAGGCGCGGAACGTAACTGATAAATGGTATCAACGTTAAGGCAATCGCGAAAATGACATAATCAGGGCGGTGATAGATAAGCCAAGCGATGAAAGGAAAGCTGAGCATGGCGAGGCCATAGCTAATAGTGGGCACTTTGGTGATGAGGAGAAGCAGTGCGAAGATGGCGAGGCCAATCGGGAAGATCCACGGCATTAAAAAGCCGATAACGCCGATAGCTGTCGCTCCGCCCTTGCCGCCTTTAAACTTAAGCCATACCGGCCAGTTGTGGCCGACAACGGCCATGGTGCCGGATAACATCTCAATGAGATCGGGTGTGCCGAGCAGTCTAGCAATCCATACTGCAGCGGCACCCTTGCCCATATCTACCAAGAGAACAATGACACCATAGAAAAAACCAAGCCGGTAGAATGAGTTCATCGCTCCCATATTGCGGCTGCCAACAGTGCGGATATCAATGCCCTCCTTGAGCCGTCCTAAGAGATAGGCGGTGGGGATAGAGCCCAGAAAATATCCGGCAGTCAAGGCAAGGGCGATGGCAAGCGATTGGTTCACGGTTGTCTCCTAAAGATGATGTCCACTATTATCCATGGGCTGGGATGGACTTGCAAGCGCTTTATGTACTCTCTTCGGTAGCCCCTCACATATTCATCCCCGTCGGAGCGAAATCTTTTATATTCAGCCGAAGACGGCTTGTACCGTTCCAGTCGTCTTGCTCCAGATTATAAACGATATCCAAGGGAAGCTTGTCTTCAAGGGTGCGCTCCCCAATGCCGAAAATGACTGCATCCCAGAAAACGTTGCCTTGCTTTAATTTCAGCTTAAGGTGCTGGCCGCTGGTACCCATGGGGCGGCTGTCGCCCACGCACACCGCACGCGAGAGGAAAGTAGGGGCGGGATTTCCCTGGCCGAATGGCGCCATCTGTTGGATGAGACGGAAAGCCGCGCCGCCAAGCTCATGGAACCGAGCTTGAGCGTCAATTTCGATTTGCGGGCGCATGTCACACCCGGCGAGCTTCTCCCTCACAATCTCAGTTAGCTTTTCCTCAAAATCAGCAAGGTTATTGGTGGGCAGAGCGAAGCCGGCTGCTTGGGCATGCCCTCCGAAATGTGATAGCAATTCCGAGCAGAGGCCAATAGCTTCGCTGATATTGAACTCGGGTGTGCTGCGAGAGCTGCCGTAGCTTATATCTTTGCCTACCCGAATCACCATTGCCGGGTGGTAAAACTCGTCTACCAGCTTACCGGCGACCAGCCCAAGTATTCCGCCGTGAAAGTCTTCGTGGCGGGCAATGAGCAAAGGGGCAACCCCATTCTCCAATACCTGTTCTCGAGCTTGAGTGAGGGCAGTAGCAGTCAGCTTCTGGCGTTCGGTATTTTTCTCATTTAGAAATCGCGTAAGCGCACCAGCTTCATCATGAGAGTCGGTGATGAGGAGCTGATAACCGGAGAAAGCGTGTTCCATTCTCCCCGCAGCGTTCAGGCGCGGGGCGAGCACCCAAGAAACATGGTCAGCCTCGAGTTTATCCAGTACCAAGCCTGCCTGTGTGGCGAGCTCAAGGAGTCCGAGGCGGTGACACGTACGCAGCTTTTGCACACCTGCGGTGACCATATAGCGGTTCTCGCCTATAAGGGGCATGACATCAGCTACGGTACCCAGCGCCACCAGGTCAAGGTAGTCTGCAAGCTCAGGTGAGCGCCCCACCCCGTCAAAGAGGGCGCTCAGGAGCTTATAAGCTACCCCCACCCCTGCCAATTCGCGGAAAGGGTAGAGGGAGTCGGCTCGGCAAGGGTCTATAACGGCGAGTGCCGGGGGAAGCTGGGTTCCCGGCAAGTGATGGTCGGTAACGATAACATCTACGTCTTGGGGGAGTTTTTTTATGGGCTCAATGTCGGTAACTCCGCAGTCAACGGTAATCACTAAGCTTGTGCCGCGTTCTACGAGGTTGCCCAAGGCATGGCTGTTGAGCCCATGACCTTCTTGAAGACGGTGAGGGATATAAGGCTCGACGGAAGCACCGAGCGCGGTGAGGCCTTTTACGAGTAGGGCGGTGGCGCTTATACCATCTACATCAAAGTCGCCATAGACGGCAATGCGCTCGCCTTTTAGTATTGCTTGGTAGATGCGGGGGAGAGCTTTATCCATGTCCGGTAACAAGCGCGCGTCATGGCATAGGCGGCTGTCGGCGGCAAGGAACATATCGGCCTGGGACGGGTCAGTGACTCCGCGGTTATAAAGAAGCTGACTTATAAGCGGCGGGAAGCCCCTTTTGATCAAAAGGTG
>CAYOAR010000062.1:0-6119 GCA_964402105.1 uncultured Dehalococcoidales bacterium | reverse complement strand
GCAGCCGCGCTCAACCTCAACAAGGTACAGCTCCCCCAGTTCGGTATCTGAAGTTAGCACCACCGAATGTGCTGGAAGTTCTCCTAGGTCGGGGGCATACTGGCGTTTTACAGCTTGTCTGGAGCAATGCGAGGGAACATAGAAACCGGGCAGAGATGACAACTCGCGCAGGACTTCGCTCCGGTGCTTTCCTGCGGCGATGACAGGGATGGCCGCGGGCAGGATGGCCTCCGCCTCACCTATGGCTAAAACGTCGAAAATGGGGGCTAAGGGGGCCGGATTGGCGGTAATAGCGGGTCCCCCGGCCATCAAGATGGGGTGGTCGTCGGTGCGCTCGCTGGGGTTGAAAGGGATGCCTGCCGACCTGAGAAGCGGGGCTATGTTGAGGTAGTCAAGCTCATAGGAGAAACTAAAAGCCGCACAGGAGTAGTCCCCCAAGCCGCGGGCGCTCTCGACGCTCTCGGGGGGTCGCTTCCCCCCTTCCCAAAAGATTCGTTCGCAGACCACGTCATCTCGGTCGTTAAGCAGTTTATAGATGACGTGGAGGCCTAAATTGGACATACCAATGAAATAGCGGTTGGGGTAGACCAAAGCAATGGGTAAACGCCAGCCCCAATTTTTGATGACGGTGCCCTGTTCGCGGGCGGTAATGCCGCCGCTCCAGTACGCTGTGCGGCGGTCAGGGGCACTTGTTTTGTCTGGGCTGGTCATGCCGATATTATAGCCTGAGGGCACCCTAAGCCAAAACACCCCGAATCTTTGTTTTTAGACACAGGCGGATGCCACAAGCGTTCTTCGGTTATAGTATCGGCTTGTGAATAGTTTGTGCTTAGGTTGTGCTGGTTGCCTCTTTGGATTTCCAGCACCCGCGCATGAAGCGCCCATCAAGGGATATTACTCGGTCGGCCACCTCGCGCAGTGCCCGCGAGGTGCGCTCCTGCCCGAAGAGGGCAACCTCTGCATTCTTGCCGTTGTCCTTAATTGCTTGCAATGCCCCTACGAAGTCATTGTCGCCCGCCACCAATATAGCGGCATCGTAGTTGTTCTTAAAAGCATGGGTTAACATGTCTGTTGCAAGCTGTACATCCACCCCTTTTTCGTAGGGCGGGGAGTGCGGCCACGCGCTCGTGTACACAAGGCGTCCCAAACGCAGCTCGGTGTAGGGAATGGCGGCTACGCTGTTAAAGAACTTCTGCTGATCTACGAAGCGCTCGGGCTCTTCAACTTTACCCACTGTGGCGTTGTAGTAATAAATCCGTACCAAGCGGCGCCGCTCTGCCAGTTTTTTACTGAAGAAACCGATATCAATATCTGTTCGCTTAAAGTAGGCTCTCAGGGAATGGTACATATTCGAGCCGTCAATGAAAATCATGACGCGTTGCTGATTGTCTATAGGAGTTTTCCTCCTTGTCATAATACCGAGTAATGTGCTTAATAAGAGTATTGTAACAGGGATTGCCCGTGGGATAAAACGAGCAACCTTGCACTGTACTCTGAGACATAGGCAAGGGCTGGTTTATTCATCCAGAGAATGTTTTACTTTATTAATTTCTTGTATACTGGCGCAATTAGCCTAGACACCGACACCGCTTTGACTATTTCGCTTCTCGTACTATCTTGTATTTTCTGAATACTTACTAACCCGCTATCTTTAAACCTGTAAATCTGACTACAATCAATGAAAGACACTTGTCTTAGAAAGTGGTATTGAGAAGTAGAGATCATTATTTGGCAGGCTCTAAATTCCTCTCTATTCTTTACAAAGTCGCTTATTTTTGAATTGATGAAAAACCCGCAAGGAACTGGAGCAATCAAAGAGGGGTTGGGAACGACGCAAACAATAGCAACAAATTTGGATTTGGGAATATCAGTTTGGGAGCACGAATCTACATGATAAATGTGCCAAACTGAAACCATCCCTAGCTACCGCCAAGAATGGCTATATAATCCAATATATCTTTTGGGTTAGATAGGGTGTTGGCAATGCTATGAATCGGCATTGCCACGCTACCCCTCCCATCATCCCTCCCGCTCCAAGCCTCTGCCCAGGCATTGTCGTGCGCATCATCTACCATAATTTCAAAATCTTTGTTGGATGCTTCAATTGTTTGGTCTAGACATTCAATGTCCGATTCACTTAGGTAATCTAAATTGGCGTCACGAGCGGGAATTACAGAATTACCTTCTATGGTTATGCCATCAATGGGGTTATTTGAAATCTCTTTCAGCAGGTTATAAGCATGTGATGGCACCGCGCCGTGTATCATGGCAACATATGTCTCCCCAAAAATAAACCGCCCATATCTTTCAAGACATAGCTTATCAGCAGAGTACAGTGTTTTGCAGATGGTGTACTTGCTAGATTGTGAAAGTCTGTTAGCCAGATACAATATGGTTTCTATTGCTTTCGGCTCGTCAAAATCAAAAATGACTCTCGCCCCTGTCATCATCTGACTCCTCTCTTTATCAGCTTACACCTATCGTAAATGATACCACACCATAATGATACGAAAACAACAAGCCAAGAGGCTCTTTCGACAGTTCATGACAAAAACGGATTCCGCCGATTTTATCCAGCCTATTAGTCGCCTGTATTTTGCAGGCCGTACGTTGTCAGTCCCAGGTTCTCGATGACGCGCGCAACCATGTCGTCCTTGTTTAGGGAGTAAAAGTGGAAATACTTCACGCCATGCGCGATAAGATCGGCAACCTGGGCGGTTGCAAGCTCAACCCCAATCTTCTGCGACTCCTTGGAACTGAGGTGCCCATCCCCAAAGGCGGCGATGCATGCGGCGGGCAAGCTTGCCCCGCAGCGCTGGCAGAAGGTGCGTATTTTATCTATGTCGCGGATGGGCATGATGCCTGCAATGATGGGAATACTGACACCCCACTTCTCGGCTCGGTCTAGGAAGCGGTAATACAGATGGTTATCAAAGAACATCTGGGTGATGGCGAACTCGGCTCCGGCAGTAGCTTTCTCGCGTGTATAAAACATGTCTGAGTCGAGGGACGGCGAGTCTATATGCCCCTCGGGATAGACTGCCATGCCGACAGAAAAATCACCGGCAGGGGCAATCAGGCGGATAAGGTCGACTGCATGCCTCAGAGCTTGCCCGCTGCGGTCAACATGCTCAGTGCCAAGCGGCGGGTCGCCCCGCAAGGCCATAATGTTGGTAATGCCGGCAGCACGATAGCTCTCAAGCCGCTCTTTAAGCTCGCTCCATTCCTGATCAATACAGGTAAGGTGCGGCATAACGTTCATGGAGGAGTTTTGACAGAGGAGCTTGACCATATTGGCTGTTTTCTCGCGCGCGGAGCCTTGGGCACCATAGGTTACCGAAACGAATGAAGGACGGAAGCTATCAAGACGGCTGACCACGCCCGACAGGCTATCAAGTCCAGTCTCATCTTTGGGCGGGAAGAGCTCAAAAGAAAGACTTTTACCTTGTTTTCGTAATAGTTCCCCAATCCTCATGGTCTAGGCTCTAAGCTGCTTCGGATGAGGCCAAGGGGTTATCTCGCTTCTTCTTGTATACCAGTCTGGCCAGCAGGATGCCCAGCTCAAGAAGAATGATCAAGGGAATGGCGATAATGGCCTGGTTGATGGGGTCCATGGTTGGGGTGACAAGGGCAGCGATGACAAAGGCTGCCACAAACCACAGTCTGCGCCGAGCTCCCAGCCACTGAGGTGAAACCACCCCGAGCCGGGCTAAGGCCATGACGATGACGGGGGTTTCAAACACCAACCCGATGACGAGGATGAGACGGGTGACGACATTGACATAGTCTTCGATGCTGATCATGGGGGTGGCTATATCTGAGTTAATCTGAATAAGGAAGCCTATGGCATTAGGCAGGGCCACGAAGTAGGCAAAAGCTACCCCAGCAAGAAACATGACGGTGACAAAGGGAATGATAAAATAGACCAGCCTCTTCTCCTTGGAGGTAAGCCCGGGGGCGATATAGGCGAAGAACTGATAGACCAAGACAGGCATGGCCAGAATGACACCCGACCACAGACTCATCTTAAACCAGACGCTGATGTTTTCGGTGACCCGAAGGCCGTAAAAATCGGTTCCTTCCGGAGCCAGCCTTATGAGTAATTCCAGAATGCGGTTGGCCAGAAAGAAAAGCGAGATGCCGGTGGTAATCACCACGGCGATAACCGAACGTATCAGCCGGTCCCTGAGCTCCTTGAGATGGAGCATGAAGGGCATGCGGGCTTCATCGCCCCCGGCGGGTTTCACCGGGGCGGCTTTGGCATTGGCAGCGGCAGCGGCATTGGCCATCTTACTCTCTCAGTTAGGTTTGATTGGAACTGTCCCAGTTCCAGCGCTCTTCGGCACCGTCGGGAGGAGGCTTGTACTCCACCATGGCATCGGGGGAAGTGTTTCCTGAGGCGGAGCCTGCGCTTGTCTTAGCATCAGCTGCTCCGCCTGGCGATCCCCCGGCGAGTCCGCCGGCATTGGATGCTTCCTCGGAGAGTATCTTCTTGGTACTCTTGATGTCTTCATTGAGCGCATCCGAGATCGCGGCGCTCTCTTTGGCTAAGGTCTCGCTTACCCCTCGGGTGCTCTCGTTAACCGTCTTCTCCAGTGAGGAGGCTCCCTCGCTCAGGCTCTTCCTAAGAGAAGCGGCATCCTCTTCGAGACTCCGGGATATCTCCCGAAGCTCGCTCTGGACACTTTTCCCGCCTTCATCAAGGTCGTCAAGCTCAAGAGCCTTGCCGATCTCATCGGTGAGCCCGGAGGTTATCTTCCGGAACTGCCGGATAAACTTGCCGGCCTTGCGGGCGTATTGAGGCAGCTTATCCGGTCCCAGCACGATGAGAGCCACAACGGCTATCATGAGGATCTCGAGCCAGCCCATGCCAAGGAAGTCTCCCATTGCTTAAGGCCTTCTTTCAGAATAGAGTAACGATTGTACTGCCGGGCTTAGGCAGACTTCTTCTTGGCAGCAGTCTTTTTGGCGGCGGTGTTCTTAGCGGCAGTTTTCTTGGCAGCCGTCTTTTTCTTGTTGGGCTTTTCTTCTTCTTCGATTTCATCCAGCTCTCCGGCCTGACCCTCGCGGAAGGAGCGGATGCTCTTGCCGACGGAACCCACGATCTGCGGCAGCTTGCCGGCTCCGAAGATGATGAAGACGATGACCAGAATAAGTACGAGCTCCAGAGGACCCAGTCTGAACGGCATAATAACCCTCCTTAGTTTAGTTAGCAGTATGTATTAGTGTTATTGGTATTCCAAGATTATTAAGCATTAGTTTATCGGTATCGATATCGGTGTCAGCATCAGTATCAGCTGTCAGCGGTAACTGTTATCTGTTGTTGCCTATTGTTGCCTATGGTGACAGTTACCCGGCAACACCTGTTACTACCTAGCTGAAATCGCTTGAGCCGAAATCACCTGAAGCAGGCTCTGCTGCCTTGTCTCCCTTGGTCTCGGCTGTTTCTTTGGCAGAGTCAGAGGCTGTTTTGGTCTTCTTGGCAGCGGTTTTCTTGGCTGCTTTCTTGCGGCGGGGTTTCTTTGCTCCCGCTGCTTCTGCTTCTGTTTCCTCTACCTCTTCTTCTTCCTCTTCATCGGCACCGCTCTGGCCTTCTCTGAAGGCGCGGATGCTCTTGCCGAGGGCAGACCCCATCTGGGGGAGCTTGCCTACACCAAAGACAACCATGACGATGACCAGTATAAGGACGATTTCCAGGGGACCAAGTTTCATACGACCCCTCCTTTATAACTATATCCGACAGAATTTGACTGATATGCAGTAGCAGTGTTTACAGGTATGCCTTGCGGCGGGTAAGAAACAAACCGGGAAAAGCATCTCGATGGGGGATAACAAGAGAAACCGCCACCCGAAAGGGTGCCGGATAGCATATGACCGAACAAGTTATCGGTACTGCCTGCCCCGGATATTTGTACAAAGCAACCGAACATTCTTCTGACCACCTGTAAGTGCGGTAATAAGTTTGGGATATGCGGTAATCCCCGCTCAACCGGCGCTTGGGACGGGACTATCTCCCTTCTATCCCGACTGGTCGGGATACCTTCCCTGCGTCCGCACCGCTCTTCTTATGGTCACCCGCTCAGCCCCATTGCTCCCGGGCAGAAGACCTTACTCTTTCC
>CAYOAR010000061.1:0-3081 GCA_964402105.1 uncultured Dehalococcoidales bacterium | reverse complement strand
AGACAGTAGGCATAGTCTGTATTCGGTTCAAGGTCTACTAGTAAAAATGTGTGGGTGCGGGCGGCAGTTGGTTCGGTAATAGTTGCCCACTCGTCTGTGTTGGCTGTTTTTCCCCAGATGAGTGAGTTTTTTGTAGCTCGTGCTGTATTGAACGTGACGGCAACGTTGGGCAGGCCATGGATGCCAGTGCGGGCGGTGACGAAAAGCTGCGGCGGCGTATTCCCGATACTGGGTTGGTAAATGCCGCTAAGTACTGCGAAAGCAGTTGGTGTGCCTAGGAGGCCGGGTATGGCCATAATAAGAGCGGTAACGGAGGCAAAGTGGCCTACACGCGCCCGACCTCGGGTTTTCAACGATACTCCCAGCCAAGCTGCGAGGGCTGTTACTATGGTTATTAAGCCAACTATCGTGAAAGCGAGTCGGACAGTGCCGTTCACGCGGAGCATTCCTGTTGTTCCAGGTTGGGCAAGTGCCCAGGCAATAAAGCTGGACATCAAGAGAACCGAGAGCGCGGCAGGCCAAAGAAGGGTTGTTTTTCTCATATGGGGCACCCACAGTATGCCAGCCTTGGGCTAAGCGACCTCCATCATAATTTGACCAGTGACTTATACAATTTCTGTACAGAGTATAGTGGCCACTATCTTGTGTCAAGGCATCCAGCCTAAGGGTTATGATAGAATGTTTTTCGCTGAGGAGGGAACATGTCTTCGCTTGAAGGTAAGCTTGGGATAGTTTTCGGAGTGGCCAACCACCGTTCTATCGCCTGGGCAATTGCACAGGCTTGGCATGAAGCTGGAGCACATCTAGCCTTTACCTACCAAAACGAGCGGTTGCGGGGTAGCGTAGAAGAGCTGACCGCAACTTTAGGCTCGGACATACTCCTTATGCCGTGTGATGTGAGCCGTGACGAAGAGATAGAAGATGTGTTTAAAAGGGTTGGGCAGGTGTTCGGGCATCTAGATCTGCTTTTGCATTCAGTGGCTTTCGCTCCCCGCGCGGCGCTGGAAGGTAGTTTCCTGGATACCTCGCGCGAGGCTTTCCGCGCGGCGCATGACATCAGTGTCTATTCACTGGTAGCTTTGGCGCGGGGAGCTGCACCTATGATGACGAAGGGCGGGAGTGTTCTCACTTTAAGCTACTATGGTGCGAAGAAAGTGGTGCCGCATTATAACGTGATGGGGGTGGCTAAGGCATCTCTGGAAGCAGCTACCCGCTATTTAGCCTTTGACCTTGGTCCGCGGAAGATACGCGTGAATTGTATAAGTGCCGGGCCTATGAATACTCTAGCCTCTCGTGGCATCACTGGCTTTGTTGAAATGTTGGGCAATCATTCGGAGCGCGCGCCTTTGGGACGGAGTGTGCTTCCCGCAGAACTTGGTGCGACTGCTGTTTTTCTGGCATCCGATGGTGCGGCGGCAATAACAGGGCAGGTCATCTACGTGGATGGCGGATGTAGCATCATGGGAATATAGGCTCTATCATTTATGGCGTGATAGAGCCTAGCTGTCAATGAATAGCCGGGAATAGTAAAGCGCTGAGACTGGTACAGTGTGGGGCATTAGCTGTGACGAGCGATGAACCGTAGGAAAGTTACAGGTTTGTTGTTGGCCATCTGCGTAGTGGCTGCAGTAGCCGCATGCAATGGGGAGCAGGCTATGGTTACTCCAACGATCGCAACATCAACACTGAGATCAAGCGTGCCAACTTCAACAATTCCTCCGATATTTATTCCGTCGCCACCACCGATTCGGCCTACCCCTACCAACCCAGATAGGACTGACCCTAATTCTGCCTCTGACTTTACCTATATAATTGATGGCGACAAAGTGACCATAGCAAAATACATTGGTCGCGATGGAGATGTGGTAATCCCCGATAAAATAGATGGCAAAAGCGTAACAAGCATAGGCGATCAGGCTTTCTATGAGTGCAGAAAGCTAACGACAGTGAAGGTGCCGGATGGTGTTACCAATATAGGCGACAAAGCTTTCTATGGCTGCGACTCTCTGAGAGCCATTGTGTTACCAGATAGTGTAGAGAGCATTGGCAATGGGGCGTTTGTGAATTGCTGTAGCCTAACAAACATATTAATACCTCCCCGGGTAACTGTTATCAATGAAAGGGTTTTCTATGAGTGCTCTAGCCTGGAGAGCGTCGTGATACCAGACGGCATAAAATATATTGACAGCAACGCCTTTTTTGGTTGCCGGAGTTTAACCGATCTCGTGATACCAGGGAGTGTAACATGTATTAGTTACTCAGCATTTTACAGCTGCTCTGGCTTAGCAAGCATTACAATCTTGGATGGTGTATTATCCATCAGCCCTGAAGCTTTCAGCCGCTGTACAAATTTAATAAACGCATCTGTTCCAAACAGTGTAACAGAAATCGGAAATTATGCTTTCTATGGTTGCAACAATCTAGTCATCACCTGCCCTTATGATTCTGTTGCCCACCGATATGCCGTACGGAATTCTATTCAAGTTTATATTATAGATTCCCCTTATAGGTCCCCCAATTAAACATTGCGCTACGCTATTTCAACAAGGTCAGGCCTCATTCCAGTCTGGGGGGAAGACCGCCGGCACCGGAGAGCTATATCATGAAAGATGACGCCCTCACCTCAATCTTGCGGCAGGGAGAACCTGATGTTACAATGCAGAAGAACCCGGCGGAGGCCGTCTAACAATGGTCGGATCTAACTTTCATTCTGGATCAAAGGCTGGGGGCAGAGCAGTAGAAAAATTTTGCTAGGCGTACAAGGACTTTCTATGAAAAAATCAGTTCATATTGCTCTGCTATGTGTTTTTCTCGCGATCTTGTCCGGCTGTGTACATGCCCCTACGAATGACAATATGCCAACAGGAAGCCGAGAGGACTCAGACTACGCTAAATCATGTGAATCGATTGCTGGTTCCCCGCTTCCTGACGGAGGTGCGCCTATGCTATCCAGTGGTATTTCATTGACATCGGAATATCACGCCTATTCCGTTGGCGTCGAGAAAATCAATGTCGTGTGGAAGAATGACACAGATGACGTGGTGTCATTCGGTGCAAGCCATGGTATTGAAAAAGAGGTGA
>CAYOAR010000060.1:0-4232 GCA_964402105.1 uncultured Dehalococcoidales bacterium | reverse complement strand
CTCATGCACCAATGGGCGGCTTGAGGATTTGCAAGCGGCGGCACAGATTCTTGAGCATGAACGGGTGCACCCCGATATACGCTGCATTATCATTCCCGGTAGCCAACAGGTGTACCTAGACGCCATGAATAAGGGATACCTAAACACCTTTATCGCAGCTGGCTGTGCCGTGAGTACGCCTACCTGCGGGCCGTGTCTCGGTGGGCACATGGGCATTTTGGCGGCCGGCGAGCGGGCTGTTGCTACCACCAACCGCAACTTCATCGGCCGCATGGGGAGTCCGCAGAGCGAGGTCTATCTTGCGAATCCGGCTGTGGCGGCGGCAAGTGCCGTTAAGGGGCGTATTGCAAGCCCGGCGGAACTGTAGCGGAAAATTCGATAACTGTGCCGGATATCTTCATGGAGCGGCACAGCCGTTTTTGAAAAGGCCTGTCTGATGCTTGGTGCCGTAGGAGGCTTGAATGGCTAAGACTCGCAAAAGTTGGCAAGAGAAACTGCACGCGCCCTGTAATTTACCCATGGTGGAGCCGATGCCGCCTAAAATGGTGCGCCTTTTTGGCGAAGGCACTATTTGTGTGCCTGCCCCCCTCGAGGTGAACGAGATCATGAGAGGCGTGCCGCGTGGCCAACTCATGACGGTTAACCAGATACGTGCAGTGGTTGCCGAGAGGCATGGAGCTACGATTGGCTGCCCCATGAGTTGCGGTATTTTTATTGCCATTGCTGCTCGGGCGGCAGATGAAATGGAAACAGAAGGGCAAAAAGACGTTACGCCTTGGTGGCGTATTGTAAAAGAGAAGGGCAAACTTAATGAGAAATACCCTGGCGGTGCGGCGGCTCAATGGGAAAGACTTGAGGCTGAAGGGTTTGTCATCGAGCTGGGGCGCGGTAAGCAGCCGCCTCGGGTAAAAAACTACGAACGGTTTTTGGTGAACGTCGCGTGACATCGATTGCGGTCGAGAAATCGCGGTCGGGAAGTGAGGCGTAAAGCAACATATGAAGAATGTGCTGGCAAACATCTTTGGCAAGTTTAGTAAGAGCCAGCCCGAAGTGGCTACGGCTGTTGCGGTTACGATTCCAGATGGCGAGCTACGGCTTAATCTGGGAGTAAAGCCGGGACACAAGGTTTGCCTGTTCCACGCACCGAAATATCTATTACCGTTGTTTCTCAAGGGTGATCTTAAGCTCACTCTTGACTGGGTGGAAAGTGACTCCGATGTCATTCTGTACTGGCTTCAATTTCAGGATGACGTAATAGATATCATGGTCAACTTGGAGCGCATGATAAAACGCAATGGGCGCATTTGGCTCATCGTGCCGGAAGTGGCTGCCGGGCAACATGGCTTTACGGGCAATTGGGAAGATGCCCGGCGTGGCGTATTGGAGGCTACTTCACTTGTTGATAACAAGGTTATCTTTCTGAGCAGGGGCGAGCGTGGCACGCAGTTCATGTCAAGAAAAGCGGCGAGGGAAGAAGCGGCAATGGAAAACGCGGCTGAACCTCGCGAGTAATAGCAGGTTGACGTTTAAAGATAGGGTCTGCTCGGTTGAGTTGCCTGATCCAAAATATAGAGGTTTGATATGTTGAAAGGTCATGTTTTTAAGTATGGTGCGAATGTGGACACCGATGTCATCATCCCGGCGCGCTATCTGAATATCTCGGAGGCCAGAGAACTTGCTCGGCACTGCATGGAGGATATAGACAAGGACTTTGTACATAAGGTTCGGCCCGGTGATATCATCGTTGCCGAAGCTAATTTCGGCTGCGGTTCATCGCGTGAACATGCGCCGCTCGCCATCAAGGGAGCAGGGATAGCGGCTGTTGTCGCCCGGAGTTTCGCGCGCATTTTCTTCCGCAATGCCATCAACATCGGCCTGCCGCTTTTGGAGTCGGCAGAGGCGGCTCAGGCCACCGAAGCGGGCGATGTGCTTGAGATAGACTTAGCCTGCGGCAAGATCAAGAATATCACCAACGGCAAGGAATTTTTGGCCAAACCATATCCTCCCTTTATGAGCGATCTTATATCTGTAGGTGGGCTGGTGGAGTATACGAGGCGGCGTTTGGCCCGAGAGGCATGATAGCCTCCTCGCGCGAACTGGGCTTGCGAGTGGTAATCAGCGGCCAGACAAAGGAAATATCCGATGGTTTTTAAAATTGCAGTCTTGCCTGGAGATGGCATCGGGCCAGAGGTTGTTGCTGAGGCTGTCAAGGTATTGGACGCACTCAAGCTGCGCACTTGCTGTGAGTTTAGTTTGACATACGGTTTGGTGGGTGGGGTAGCCATCGACCACACAGGCTCTGCCTTGCCCAAGGAAACACTCAAGCTTGCCCAGAACTCGGATGCTGTGCTCTTCGGGGCTGTGGGTGACCCCAAGTTCGATGATCCCGGGACCAAAGTGCGTCCTGAGGATGGGCTGCTTGCAATCCGCAAGGAACTGGGATTGTTTGCCAATCTCCGACCCGTAAGGGTCTATGACGAGCTTGTGGACGAAACTGTTATCAAGCCGGACGTTATCCGCAGTGCGGACTTTATATTTGTGCGCGAGCTTACGGGCGGGCTCTATTTTGGCCAGCCCAAAAAGCGGTGGATAGCACCCGAAGGAAGGTGTGCAGTGGACTCAATGACGTATTCCGAACACGAGATCACGCGCCTCGTGCGGGTAGGCTTTGAGCTTGCGCGCTTGCGCCGAAAGAGGCTTACTTCGGTTGATAAGGCCAATGTACTGGAGTCCTCGCGCCTGTGGCGTGAGGTGGCAACTGAGGTTGCCCGAGACTATCCTGATGTGATTGTGGAACACATGCTGGTAGATACCTGCGCCATGCGCATCATGCTCACTCCGCGTGATTTTGATGTATTGGTAACGGAAAACACCTTTGGGGATATCCTAACCGATGAAGCTTCTTTGCTTGCGGGAAGTATGGGTATGCTGCCATCGGCAAGCCTTGCGGAGGTACCCCGAGCGGGTGAGCGTATTTTTGGTTTATATGAGCCAATTCATGGCTCAGCTCCTACCATTGCGGGTAAGGGTGTTGCTAATCCTATTGCCACTATCCTCACTTTGGCTATGTTGTTGCGCTATTCCTGTGCCTTGGCAGGGGAAGCGGAACTTATTGAACGAGCGGTTGCTCGCGTGCTGAAAATGGGTTACCGCACGAGTGATATAATGAGCGAGGGGAAGAAGCAGGTGGGCACGACAGAAATGGGGAACATCATCGTACGGGAGCTTGCGGCATGATGTCAAACAAAGTACATCTTTACGATACTACACTGCGCGATGGGGCGCAGCGGGAAGGAATATCATTTTCCGTCGCAGATAAGCTTGGTATTGCCCGAAGGCTAGATGAGCTGGGCGTGGACTACATCGAGGGTGGCTGGCCCGGGGCAAATCCTAAAGATAGTGAGTTCTTTGCCCGGGTGGGCGAACTCAAGCTTGAAAAAGCCAAGCTGGCTGCTTTCGGCAGTACGCGCCGCCGCGATCTCCGTGCCGAAGAAGACCCCGGCCTTGCAGCCTTGGCTGCCTCCGGTGCAGGCGTGGCTACTATTGTGGGCAAAGCCTCTGCCCCCCAAGTGACGCAGGTGCTTGAGGTGTCTCTTGAGGAGAACCTTGCTATGGTTGGTGAGTCTATAACCTACCTTAAATCGAAAGGCATGACTGTTTTTTTTGATGCCGAGCACTTTTTCGATGGCTATAAAAAAGATAAGGAATATTCGCTTGCTGTTCTTTGTGAAGCCGCGCAAGCCGGAGCAGAGTGCCTTGTATTGTGTGACACCAATGGCGGGAGCCTGCCGGAGGAAATTGGGGATATAATAGCCGGAGTCAAGCGTGCTATTGGGACCCCACTCGGTATTCATGCCCATAATGATGCCGAACTTGCGGTTGCGGTCACCCTCGCCGCGGTAAGGGCGGGGGCTGTCCAGGTGCAGGGCACTATCAATGGCTACGGCGAACGCGCCGGCAATGCAAACCTGTGTTCTATTATTCCTGCTCTCAAGCTAAAGATGGGCTTCGATTGCGTAAGCGATATGGAACTTGGGCGCTTGACGGAGGTGTCACGCGCCGTAAGCGAGATTGCCAATCTTCCTCCGGATGCCTTTTTGCCATATGTGGGGGCTTCTGCTTTCAGCCACAAGGGGGGGCTGCACGTGTCAGGTATGCGCAAGTGGGCAGGGAGCTACCAGCATATTGATCCGTCTCGGGTGGGCAACCAGCCGCGCACCTTGGTTTCGGAG
>CAYOAR010000059.1:0-9767 GCA_964402105.1 uncultured Dehalococcoidales bacterium | reverse complement strand
ATACGGCATTACCGCGATGCGCGCCCATCGGTAGCCAGCACCACCCCCCGCCCCACCGCGAAGGCCCCGGATATCATTTCCCTTACCCAGTCACGCACAATGGCCTCGTAGTAATCACCGATGATGCGCGGATCCTTTAGTAGCGAGCAGATGATATCCCGCTGCACCAACACTTTTTCTTGTACTTTACGGTAGTAAGCATCCATCGTGATTACCTTTCTGCGATACGCGCCCGGCGCTCAATGCGCCTAAGTTCTTCATCAGTTAACCCAAAGTGGTGGGCAATCTCATGCCGCACCACGCTCGCGATGCGGGCGGGTATCTCCTCCGGCGACCGGCAGGCTTCCTCAATATTCTGCTGGAACAAGGTTATCTTGTCCGGCAGAGCCAGTTGGTAGTGCACCCCGCGTACAGTGCGCGGTACGCCTTCGTACAGACCAAGCAAAACATGCCGCCGGCCCCCAAAGCGGCGTTGCTCGGCTGTGGGACAATCAGCAACCACAATGTCTACATTCTCCAAAAGGTCACGGAATTCCTGTGGCAGCGCCTCAACAGCAGCAATTACCAGCTCTTCAAAGGCAGCAACTTCCATGGTCGTAATTATAGAACAAGTCGTGCACGAGTAGCACTACCGATAGACAAGGCTCACGGCGCATCATGCGGTGCGTACTAAACCCTTTTGGCAAAGGTAACGCGATGGTCACCAAGGGCATAAAAGTCTCGGATGCGAGATGCCTCATGGTAGCCATTCCTGCGGTAAAAGCGTCGCGTTGAAAGATAGCTTGGTTTACTCGAGGTTTCAATAAGGACGAGGTATCCGCCCGCCAGTTTTATCTTATCCTCAGCCCCAGCAAGGAGCGCTCTGCCTAACCCCCGCCCACGCTGCCCACGCCTCACCGCCAGCCAATAGATATCCCAAGCAGCGGCTGTGAGAGGGATAGTGCCAAAACAGATATAACCCACAACTAGGCCGTTCTCTTCGGCAACCAGCGCCTGATAATCCTCACCGGGGTTAACAAGATATGAATCCAGCACCTCTTCGGCTATGGGTACTTCCGCCAGCTCAAATTCGGGGGTATCCCGCAGGATATCCATAACCGCATCCTTGTCGCGGGAAGCCAATACACGAATGACAAATGACATTTTAACTCAACAGAAATCGGTTTTGCCGCCGGAGAGCAGGCTCCTGATGTTCGGCTAATCCTTATCCCCGCTCATTGCTAAAGCAATAATCCTGTCAATGAACTGGGCATAAGTCAAACCTATCGCCGCTGCCTGACGCGCCGCTCCAGCGGTGTAGGAGATGGCAGGATTAGGATTTATCTCAAGTACGTAAGCCTCCCCACCCGCACCGAGGCGTGTATCCACACGCGCATAGCCGTGGCAGCCAGTTAAGCGATATGCCTTGAGCGATATCTCAGCCACATGATTCCACAGCTCTTGATCTATCTGAGCCGGACAGACGGGGTCGGTGTGCAGGAAATAGACATCATCCGTTGTCCATTTAGCCCCAAAGGTAAGTATGGGGGGCAAGCCCGGGGGCAGGCTGTAGACTATCTCTGACATCGAGAGCACAATTGGCGAGTGGTTGCCCATGATAGTGGCGCTTAGCTCCCGCCCATCAATGAACTCTTCGACCAGCGCCACCCCGCCATAACTGGCACAGATCTTCTCCAGCTGGCGAGCAAGGCTTTCTTCGTTGTTTACTACACTCTCGGCGGTTAGGCCATGACTGGCATCTTCGCCCACGGGTTTGACGATACAGGGGAATCTCAGCTTAAGGTGGCCGGCTTCGCCTGCACGCATAAGCTGATACAGGGGTGTTTTGATACCCGTCGCAATAAACAGCTCTTTCGTTTTGGCTTTATCCAGAGCCAGAGAAAGGGCACATGGCTGCGATCCGGTGTAGGGGCGTCCAGTGACTGCCAGCATGCCGGCAACCATAGCTTCGGTCTCTGGGCATCCGGCGAAACCTTCGAAGAGGTTAAAATAGACATCCACGTCCATACCCTGAACGGTGCGGCGCACCTCTTCCAAGGGAGGCACTAAGCCCACCTTGTTTACTTGATATCCCAACTCGTTGAGGGCTGTCTCTACCGCCTTCACTTCTTCCAATACATCGGCGACAGCCTCAGCTTCGCCCATAACATCGTAGCGGTCAGCGATAGGCTCATTATAGATAAGACCCACCTTAAGCGGCATAGCCGCACCTCCTGAGGGCAGTATTCAAAATATCTGCAATCAGCTGGCGGTAGCTAATGCCCAGCAACCCCGACATGAGCACGATGTCCCCGCTCTGGGGGTTAAGCCCTGGCAGAGGGTTGACCTCCAAAAAATACGGCGTGCCATTCGAGGCAATGCGGAAATCAAGACGCGCAAAATCACGTATGCCCAGTGCTTTATAGACGCGCATACAAGCATCCTCAATACGCCAGATAACACTCTCGGGGAGAGCGGCAGGGCACTCATAGCGCACAAGCTCGCGCCACTGACGTTTAACCTCAAGGGAGTATATGAAATGCTCTTGAGAAGTGCGAGGGATCACTCGCATCACGCCTAGAATCCGCGGCGGGTCGTTCCCCACCATCCCAACCGTGATTTCATCCCCTGCGATAAACTCCTCTGCCATGACAGGCTGGGCATAGGATGCCATCTGCGAGTGCACCAAGCTCCGAAGTGCAGCGGGGGTTGCAACATGCGAGGACAAGCGAATGCCCTTGGAGGAGCCTTCGTGAGCAGGTTTAACAAAAGCCGGGAAAGGGAAACCCGACCAGTCTATGGTGTCTGCCTCTGACAGACTGCGGATAAGCTGCCAGCGCGGGGTGATAACACCTGCATTTGCCACTAATTCCTTGGTAACGTGTTTTTCCAGGGATACTGCCATGGTGAGAGGATCAGAGCCGGAGTAGGGGATGTTCAACATCTCGAGCACTGCAGGCACTTGAGCCTCACGTGCGCGGAAGTTGCCACGCCCCTCGGCAATGTTGAAGGCAAAGTCCACGCGGGCATCAAGCACCCGCTCTAAAAAGCCGCGCCCACCACCCAAACGTACAACTTCATGCCCCTGTGCCCTTATGGCCTCATCAAGCGCATCAACTGTTTCTAGGGAGTCATATTCTTCAAAAGCGTCCTCGGGCAGCCCGGCTACCGCCGCCAAGTCATCTTTTAAGTCATAACTTAAACCGATTCTCATCCCCGGTCTCGGCTAGGCCGGCACCTGTTCCTTGTATGTGATTTTGGTTGTTTCCGGATTCTTGTAATGCGACAGGTATCCTTGGTAATTACGCACCAAGAAACCATCGTCTTCCCGCGCAACAATGTAGTTTGCGCCGATAGGGATTTTCCCGCCGCCACTCGGCAGGTCGATGACATAAGTCGGCACCGCTAAACCCGAGGTGAAGCCCCGTAGCCCCTCGATAATCTGGATTCCTTTCTCAACCGATGTCCAGAAGTGCTCTGTGCCTTGAACACTGTCGCACTGGAATAGGTAGTAAGGACGCACCTTGGCACGCAACAACCCTTGACACAGTGCCCGCTGAGTGTCCAGGCTGTCATTTACGCCTTTAAGGAGTACCGACTGGTTGTTGACCGGCACCCCGGCACGCAGGAGTTTGTCGCAAGCATGCATCGCCTCCAGGGTTATCTCGCGCGGGTGGTTAAAATGAGTATTGAGCCAAATAGGCCCATACTTGCTGAGCACATGGCACAACTCATCGTCTATGCGCTGCGGCAGAACTACAGGACAACGTGTGCCAAGGCGAATTACCTCAACATGCTTTATTCTGCGCAGCCCGGCAAGTACCATTTCCAAGCGGGCAGTGGAGAGAGTGAGGGGGTCTCCTCCGGAGATGATGACGTCGCGTACCTCGGGATGCTGACGGATATAGTTCAGCATATCTTGAATCTCAGCGCTGTTGCGCGTCCACACTCCTGTGCGCCACTCACGTTTGCGGGTGCAATGACGGCATAGCATTGGGCAAATGTCAGTAAGTACCATGAGTACACGATCGGGATAGCGATGCACTAATCCCGGGACAACCGAATGCGCTTGCTCGGCGAGCGGGTCTTCCAAGCCTTCACAAGCCATGGTCAGTTCCTCGGCAACAGGTGCCGACTGTGCGCGCACAGGGTCGCTGGGGTCGTTGGGATCAACCAGCGAGAGGTAGTAAGGAGTGATAGCAAGTGGGTACTTCAGGCTCACCAGACGAAGCTGAGCCTGCTGCTTGCCGGACATTGGGAGATATCTGCTTAGTTCCTCAATTGAGGTAATGCGGTTCTTAAACTGCCAGCGCCAGTCACACCAATTCTCAGAACTGACGGAGGCAAAGAATCGATTTGCTGCCATAGGACTGCTCGGAGGCTCGTCATCCTCCGTACTAAGGACATCCATGGCATTACCAGGGGGTTCTTCTGTCATCTCCTGATCCGGAGCAGTAGTTTTCACTTGTGTTCTCCTTCTTGTTTTTGCTTTCTCTTGTTTAAATTCATGAAAACAACTTCATGCATTTATAACATACAATATTACATCACTAGACGTTTCGTCTGTCAAGTGATGGTTCCCGCATAAAACGAGGGTTGGCTCAAACTGTTATACAAGTTTCCAATAAACACAACCGAGGATATTTGCGAGTAGTGCCGTAAAACCACCCTTCCCTAACGAAGTGTCATTCTTGCTTGCACTCGGAATGTGATATGCTGTATTGAAGAAAGGGAGCAGGAAGTGAGGCTAGGTTTAACAGAAATCATTCTCATCGGGCTGGTAATCTTCATCATTGTTATCACCACGCGCATGCGGACGCCAAGTTCCCGCCAGCCAGCCAACACGAGCCAGAGGCAACTCACTGCCACAGAGGCCCGTGACGAGGAAATCTTGCGTTCGCGGCGCTCTCGAGGCAAGATCTTTGGAATCGTGTTGATTGTTATCGGCGTCCTCCTCATCGTAGCTGCTCCAAATCTAATCAAAGCTTTCTTCATGAGTTACCTTTGGGGCGGGCTCATCATCGTTGCCGGGCTTGCCTCGCTTTATTTCATGTCGCGCCGCTCATAAGGCGCAGTTGACACGGCTCGTGGGCATTGCTAGACTGGCTTTTTGCTTCTCTGTATTATTCCTAGGCATCGGATTTAGCTAACATGGTTTATGCCTGTCGGGAAACTCACTCTGGAAACTAAGCTATGTCTTTACAGAAAATAGGACTTGTCTATCACCCCCTCAACGAGAGGGCGCTCGTAGAGGCGCAGAAACTTGCCGCGCGGCTTACTGAGGCAAAGACCTCACACTGGACCTGTTCTGCCTGGGAACCCAGCGACATTCACAACAATCTTGATGGCACCAGCCTTATCATCACCTGCGGCGGCGACGGCACCATCCTGCGTGTTGCTCAGATCGCAGCTAAAGCAGGTCCGCCGATACTAGGCGTCAACCTCGGCCGTTTAGGCTTCATGACCGAACTTACGCCTGCCGAGGTGAATAAAAAGCTGGATAAAATTTTGTCCGGAGCAGGCTGGGTTGAGGAACGCGCCATGCTTTCGGCTACCCTTCAGCCAGCTGACAACCACAAGCCCGCTCAGAGTTTCTATGCCCTAAACGACGTAGTCATGGCCCGAGGCGAAATCGCTCGCATCGTACATATTACCGCCGAGATTGACGGGCATCATTTCACCACCTACCGCGCCGATGGTGTTGTGGTTGCCACGGCTACCGGATCCACTGGCTATTCTCTGGCCGCTTTCGGCCCAGTGCTGCATCCGGAGTCGCAGGATTTTGTGATTATGCCTATCGTGCCGCACCTTACCTTGCGCCACCCTATAGTGGTGCCTGCTTCCACGCGTGTCGGGTTGACTCTGGGAACCACTCACCAAGCTACCCTCTCTATTGATGGGCATACCAGTCTCCCCTTGAGCAACGGCGACCGCCTTGTCATTGAATCCAGCCCTTTCAAGACCAGGTTTTTAAGACTGCGCTCGCGGGGCTATTTTTACCGATTACTTGACCACAAACTGAAAGGATAAACACATGGACAGCCGCGTTCAAAAGGCGACTATCGCCGATGCCACCCAGATCCATAAACTCGTTAATGCTTTCGCTGAGCGGGGCGAGATGCTGGCTAGGCCTCTCTCTGAAATCTATGAAAACATCCGTGACTTTTTCGTGGTGCGAGAGAAGGGACGAGTGCTGGGCACCGCTGCCCTGCATGTCACTTGGGCTGACATCGCCGAGGTAAAGTCCCTCGCTGTGGCAGAGACAAACCGCCACCAGGAACTGGGCAGAGCACTAGTCAGGGCTTGTCTTGAAGAGGCACGGGAGATGGGCATTCCGCGCGTCTTTTGTCTTACTTATGTCCCCGGGTTTTTCAGCCGCTGCGGCTTTACCGAAGTGGACAAATCCACCATGCCATACAAGATCTGGGGCGAGTGCTACCGCTGCCCCAAGCACCCCGACTGCGATGAAACTGCCATGGTCTACCAGGCGAACATTCCGTGAAAACCACCGACTCAAAGGTAGTTTACCAAGGCGGTCTTCTTCGCCTCCGCTGCGATGAGATTGAGCTGCCCTCCGGCCATAAGACCATGCGTGAGGTTGCCGAACATGCTGATGCCGTGGCAATTATTGCCATAGATAACGCCGGCAACGTGCTAATGGAAAGACAATACCGCCATGCGGCTGGCAAGGAACTATTGGAGATACCCGCCGGCTGTATTGAACCCGGTGAAACGCCTGAAGCAGCTGCCCGTCGTGAGATGCAAGAGGAAACAAGCTTCCTACCGCAGAAACTGAAAAGGCTCGGCGGCTTCTACTCAGCCCCCGGCTGGGCAACGGAATACCTCTACCTTTTTCTGGCTACCGACCTTTTGCCGTCGCCGCTCACCGCCGAAGATACCGACGAGATAAAACTAGAGGCCGTGCCACTAAGCCGAATCTTAGAGCTTATCACGGAGGGAATGGTGGAGGACGCTAAGAGTATCGCAGGACTGCTTTGGTGTCTTGAGGCGCTCAAAACAGAGCGCCTTTAATAACAGCGCATCAAGGATGCAAAGAGATGCAAAGACTTCTGTTTGTGAAAGACCAAAACCCAATCTCTACTCGCCCCGCGGCCGCCCCATCTTCACCACCGCGTCCAGCACTCTATCGGCAACCTCGCGTTTGGCAAGGAGAGGCAGAGCCTCTATCCCACCATCTCGGCTGATAAGAGTCACGCGGTTGGTATCTGCCCCAAAGCCCACACCGGGCTCGGTGATATCATTGGCCACAATAAGGTCAAGCCCTTTCTCGGCAAGCTTGCATTGAGCATTGACGATCAAATCTTCGCTTTCGGCAGCGAAACCGACCCTGAGAAAGCGGCCTCGGGCACCATGTAATATATCAGGGGTGCGCTTAAGCTCAAGGCACCACGTTTCACCTTTTTTCTTAATCTTCTGTACAGCCACTTCATTTGCCTGATAGTCAGCCACAGCCGCAGCCATAATAAGAGCATCGGCTCCCGCCACTGCCTCCGTCACAGCCTGCTGCATTTGAGAGGCCGTTTCCGTGGACACGACATCCACTCCTACAGGTGCGGAGCGATCAGCCGCGGAAATGAGCACCACTCGTGCCCCCCGGTCGCGGGCGGCCTCAGCCACGGCATAACCCATCTTGCCAGAACTACGGTTGCCGATGTAGCGCACCGGGTCAAGCATTTCGCGTGTTCCGCCGGCAGTGACAACAATTTTCCACCCGGCAAGGTCTCCTCCGCGCCCAAGCACCGCGCTAAGTATTCCTGTAATCTCTCCAAGGTCAGCCAGCCGGCCTTGACCTATCTTGCCCGAAGCTAAACGTCCAAAACCCGGTTCCACAAAGGTTACTCCGCGCAACTTAAGCCGCGCGATATTTTCTTGGGTGGCAGGGTGGGCGTACATGTTATCGTTCATAGCCGGAGCGATAACAACTGGGGCTGTGGTCGCAAGAGCAGTTGCGGAGAGGGGATCGTCAGCAATCCCATTTGCCAGCTTGGCAATGATGTTGGCTGTGGCCGGCGCGATAAGGAGCGCGTCTGCAGCCTCAGCAAGCGAGATGTGCTCAATCTCAAAGTTAACCGGCGTTTCCCACATGTCCGCCGCAACCGGCCGGCGAGTGATAGCGCGCATGGTAACCGGTGAGATAAACTTCTGCGCCGCCTCGGTCATAATCACATTCACCGCTGCCCCTGCTTGCGTGAGGGCACTCGCGAGCTCCGCCGCTTTGAAAGCAGCTATAGAACCGGTTATGCCTAGAACAATGGTTTTACCTTTTAAAACTGTCATTACCACTTATCATATCACAGCCGGAAATAGCGAAACAGGCCTCCATTAGAACTGGAGACTACCCCTCATTAATCTGGCTTATTATTCGTAGCCCCGAGAGCGAGAGATCGGGATTGTAGTCGCTTAGTATTCTTGTTTCTTTCATGATGAGAGGAGCATAGCCGCCGGTGGCAACGATTTTAGCCGGGGCGGGTAGCTCACGCTGCAAGCGCGCCACCAACCCCTCCACCAGAGCGGTATAGCCATAGATAATGCCAGATTGCATGGCAGTTACCGTATTCGTACCGATAGCATTTTTGGGCGGGCTGAGAGGCACGCGGTAGAGCTGTGCCGGACGCGTGAAGAGAGCCTCCGCAGCCATCATAATGCCGGGGGCAATGGCCCCACCTAGGTACTCACCATCCCGCGAAACAGTATCAAAGGTGGTGGCCGTGCCCATATCCACAATAATGACCGGACCGCCGTAGAGAGTATGTGCAGCCACGGCATTGCTGATGCGGTCGGCGCCCACCTCGCGCGGATTGTCCATGCGAATTTTGATACCTGTCTTTATGCCTGCCGCAACCACTAGTGGCCTGACATCAAAACACCTTTGCAGCAACTCCTCAAAGGTAGGCGCAAGAGAAGGCACAGTACACCACATGGCAGCCGCAGTGATCTGTGAGGGGGCGATGTCTTTCAGCTTGAGGAGACCAAGCAGGGTGAGAGCATACTCGTCCGGCAAGCGGTGGATAACGCTCGCCACCTGAAAGGTAGCCGCAAGTTTTTCGCCATCAAAAACACCGAGCTTGATAGAAGTATTGCCAATACCGACTGCTAAGAGCATGTTTCACCCCACTATGTGATAATCAAACAAGTATGTTGCTAAGCATCATATAAAAACCGTGGCTTAGCCCGCATCCTTAAGCTCCTGTATTGCTCGTGGTAACAGAGGTAAAAGATCAGAGGCAAGCATGCCAACTTCCCCTATCTGGGCTTTTGCACGTTCGCCCGCACAGGCATGCAGATAAACGCCGAGTGAGGCGGCATCGAACAAAGATAGTCCTTGCCCCAATAGTCCTGCCACTGCCCCCGCCAGCACATCGCCTGTGCCTGCCGAAGCCATGGCAGCATTGGCAAAGGGACTGATGCGGCATCGTCCGTCGGGTGCGGCCACGACAGTAAAGGCGCCTTTCAGGACTACAGTCTTGCCCCACTCAGCGGCCTTCTCCTGAGCAAGAGCAATGCGTTTGGCTTGCACTTCTTCTGTGGTAAGCCCCGCCAAACGCGCCATCTCGCCGGGATGCGGTGTGAGAACAGCATCGCAATCAAGACGCTGCCACCATCCCCCAACCTTCGCCAGTGCGTTCAGTGCATCGGCATCCAGAACAAGACGCGTTAGCGATGGGCTGTCCAAGAAGTGTGCAAGAAATGCCTCCGCCGCCTTTTGCCCCAACCCCGGACCGATAAGCACGGCATCATACTCAGTGGCTGATTTCACCAACTCCACT
>CAYOAR010000058.1:0-1926 GCA_964402105.1 uncultured Dehalococcoidales bacterium | reverse complement strand
TCTTCCTTGGTCAGCACGTAAACCTCGGCTTCGGCATAGGTGTGCGGTTTAATAGTGCCCGGAGCTGCCAACACCTGGCCGCGCTCAATGTCTTCGCGCTCCACGCCGCGCAGCAACACGCCCACGGCATCACCCGGCTCAGCATAATCCAAGATCTTGTGGAACATTTCCAGAGAAGTCGCAACGACTTTCTTTGGTTCGCGATGCAGGCCAACAATCTCAACCTCATCGCCGCCCTTGATTACGCCGCGCTCAACACGCCCGGTAGGAACAGTACCGCGCCCCTTAATGCTGAAGACATCTTCAACCGACATCAGGAAAGGCAGATCGCGAGGACGTACGGGAATAGGAATATACTGGTCTACGGCATCCATCAATTTAATGACAGCTCCGCACCACTTGCAATCCGCTTTGGCGCAACCGCATTCCAAAGCTTTTAAGGCGCTCACGCGCACCACCGGAGCATCATCGCCGGCGTAGTTATATTTCTTAAGAAGCTCACGCACCTCAAGTTCGACAAGCTCTAACAGTTCGGGATCTTCCATAGCATCTACCTTGTTCAAGGCGATAACAATGTATGGAACCTCAACCTGACGAGCCAGAATCACATGCTCGCGCGTCTGGGGCATCGGGCCGTCCGGAGCGGATACGACCAAGATGGCGCCATCCATCTGGGCAGCGCCAGTGATCATGTTCTTTACAAAGTCAGCATGTCCCGGGCAGTCGATGTGCGCATAGTGGCGAGTCTTGGTCTCATACTCCACATGCGCGATAGCAATGGTGATACCGCGAGCTTTCTCCTCTGGTGCGTTATCAATGCTATCATACCCCCGGTAAGAAGCCATGCCCTGCTTGGACAACACATAGGTGATAGCGGCGGTCAAGGTGGTCTTGCCGTGATCCACGTGACCGATGGTGCCTACGTTGCAATGCGGCTTATTCCTCTCAAACTTCTGCTTTGCCATTTTTTCTCCTTATTTTTATTTACTCCTGAAAAGCTTCCCCTTCTGGTTGAGGGGTTCTCTTCAGGAGAGCCGGCACCCACTTGCACCGACTGCCCCTGAAAGATACCGTTTTCAGGGATGATTACAAAGCCCACAATCAGATTCGAACTGATGACCCCGTTCTTACCAAGAACGTGCTCTACCGACTGAGCTATGTGGGCATAGCAACCGCTACTAATTGTAAGCACTCGCGCTTGGCTTGTCAATCAAGCAAGCTCTAAGCCCACTTCTCAACAAAATGCGTCGCTTCGACTGTTAGCGACGCTACCAATTTTGCTAAGGATAGATTGTTTCTGGCTTTTTGTCAAGTGCGAGGTTTGTTTTATATCAATCAAATCTCGATCAAGTCTAGGTTGAAGCCGTCATTATTCCATATTACAATGGAACCAGAGAAAAACCAACTAGGAGTGCGAAATGACAGAACAAGCGGATAACAACCCGGGCAAGAGTCTCGTTGATCTCTTAAACAAGTTCGGGAGTGCTCTCGGCGAAATCTTCAACGACCCCGAGCTCAAGGCGAAAGCGCAGGAGTTCGGGAAGAGTGCCGGGAGCTCGGCAGACGCTTTCGCCAGCCGTTTTCGGGATGAAGATGTCAAAGCCCGTTGGCGTGAAGTTGGCAAAGCGGCGCAGGAATTTGGGAAGAGCATCTCTGAGCAGTTTAAGTCCGATAAAAGCCAGGAACCAGAGAACACCAAAAATGAGAATAAGTCGACAGCAGGCAGCTGTTAACATCCAAAGGTCACGAGCACCCCACTAGCCACCGACAACACATGTGCAAGATTTTTGCCCGCACTTACCACGACCTTAGCCAACCAATCCTATGCGACACCGCACTAAGCAGCAAGGCATCTGTTATATACTCATCATTGCGCCGATGAAAAACGGGAGGTTTGTTTCACAATCTAAAAGCATATAGACAAAT
>CAYOAR010000057.1:0-3156 GCA_964402105.1 uncultured Dehalococcoidales bacterium | reverse complement strand
CCAACCACACCTATTGGCGGCAACCAACCAATATCTACACCCGAACCGAAACCAACTCGCGCCTATTTGCCCTTCAAGATTGGCGAACCTGTACCATGTCCGAAGCCTGGCTGTAACGGAGTATTAACACAACACAAAGCTGGAGAGGATGGCTTAATCTGCTGGGCTTGCAACACAGAGCGCACGGCGGCTTTCGTGGACTCCATCCGCTACCGCGATATCACTGGGGTTTTGTACGGCGCGCAGTTGCATGGGCTTAAAACACACGAAGCCATCGTTACCCCCGCTATGATCCAAGTCCTGAAGAAGCTGAAACTGACAACCATCTGCTGGCCTAGCTACCAAAACCCCTATGCCACCGATACGGTTACGCGCCCATGCCCAGATTGTTCCAAGACTTTCGGCGGCATTCTAATCACCAATCCCGATGGTCACTACCAATGCCCCTCCGCTGCCTGCAGAGCAACCTACCCCAAACACGCAATAGACCCTGCCTGCCCAGTCTGCCAAGAAATCCTGCTCTATCGCGAGGGGCGAACATACTGCCCCGTTGGGGACGTTTTTATCGAGGCCGGTGATGCCTAAGGGCGAGGTGGAAGAAAAGCGGGTTGACCCGCCTTTCCGGCCAGACATGAGAGTAAACGCCGCACTGGCGTTTTTTGCTATTACGGTACTTTTAGGCATTGATGCGTTTGGATTTTGGCTACTATCAACCAAAGATTTAAATCAAGCCGCCTCGAATGTTGTCAGCGGTTTCATCATGTCCTCTATCACTCTCATAACCATCATTTTGCAGTTTTACTTCAGAAAAAAGCCAGACGAAAACAGAAACACCCCGCAGAATACCACATGACGCATCACGTTCGAAATCTAGCCCATTTACACACGAAAGTCGAGGATAACTATGGATGGAGCAGTGCTGGCAGCCCTTATCATGTCGGGGCTTGTATTCGTAGTCCACTTGGGGAACATCATCATCAATATCACCAATGCGGTACTCCACCGCGGCGACAGAACGCGGGGGCAGGGTGCCGTTGACGGTGCGACCAAGAAGGATATTGAATTTATCAAAGAACACACCCAAGCCATCAGGACAACCCTCGACGCGATTACCGCGACTATGAACACCCACAGCGGGCGACTGGTGCAGGCAGAGGCTGACATCAAAACCCTCAGCCGAGATGTGGCTAAAGGGCTGTCTGTGCAAGGCGAACATGCCGAACGTATTACCCGCGTTGAAGAGGGCCTCAAAGCCACCAATCAGCGCATTGACGGCAAAGGGGGATGCCCATGATTAACTGGCTTTTGGATATTGTCGCCCGCGCCTACTACTGGGTGTGGTTTGACTTCTTCCAAAGAACCGAGCCGTTCACAAGGCAAGCCGCGCGGATTGTTCAGCGCTGGCCTGCGTTCGCCTGGGGTGTTGAATTAGTTGTCCTTGGGGTCACAGCATGGCTGCCAACGCTGACGCTTTGGTGGCTGTTCTTGACGGTTCCTGTGTACCTCTTCACATGGTGGTGGAACCACCACATCCTGTCGTATTGCGTAACGCACAAAGACGACAACCCGACACTGGTCAGGCAGCCAAGTCTACCGGCACGGCTTGCCGAGAAAGCAGGCAGAAGGAGAGAACATTGGCAACGCAAACACGGACGCAGGAATGTGGCCTCACACAATCCCAAAGGCAGAGATTGTCAGCCTTGAAAATGGTGAACACATACGCAAGGGCAACGGAACACAACATTGAGGCTGAGGCCATGATGGACATGGCTTGTGAGGAACTGAGGCGCGCCGTGGAGTGTCTTGAGGCGGCGAAATGGCTGCATCGGCAGTTAGCAATTTAGCAGGGTAGTGCAGTGGCAGCATGCTGGTCTCATAAACCAGAGGTCGCCGGTTCGAGCCCGGCCCCTGCAACCAAGCAAAGTATAGGGCTAGGGAGTAAAACCCCTAGCCCTCTTTTTTTGTTTCTCGAGAAATACCACTGCATATTTGATAAAATAAGCGCAAGTGAGGGAATATGCCAAAAAGAATGATGACGGTCGCCGAAAACAAAGCCTCTATTCAGCGTAGCCTAGAGATAATCATGAAAACGATGCAGGGGATGGCTGATTCGCCCGGCAAGCGACAGATATTAAAAGACTATGCTGATAACGATGATTCCATTGTCGGGCAAATTGCATCGGCGTGCTTGGCCATGTACGAACAAGCTAGCGAGAACGCAGAATAAGACACAAATTTCCTGATTATTTCTTAAGAAATAATCCTCAAAACTTTGTTATAGTGCAAGCAATGCCGTCGCACGTGGGACAAGGCTAAAAAACCAGCTAAAATTTGCTAATAATTTGCTAATGGATTGATTTGGACGATATTTGTCTCGCTGGGGTTTTAGGCACGAATTAGAGTATAAGCCGCCGGGGCAATATTTCTAAAATAGGCACAAAAGATGGGTTTTTAGGCACTAGCGCCAAATTTCGAGAGCGGCACCATGAACCACTCGGACACCTCTCCGTTGGGGTAATTCTAGCCCAAAACGACATAAGCGTAAAGATCTCTATGCGTCGGAAAAGTCTATTTGTAGCTAAAATATAATAATTCTATATACTGAATATATATTTGCCCATGATAACAACAGGGACTCGAGATATCACATCGGTAAAGCTAACCGATTTGCTTAACACGCGCGAAGTGCGCTAGAATTACCGTTCTCGCCCCTGTAGCTCAGCTGGATAGAGCACCGGCCTCCGAAGCCGGGAGCGGGCGTTCGAGTCGCCCCAGGGGCACTTTATTTTACGGAGGAAGAAGATAGACACAAAGCTTATTGCTATCCGCATCCATGGACGAGGCGGGCAAGGGGCGGTTACCTCCGCCGAGCTATTAGCCCAGGCAGCTATAGCCGAGGGTAAATACGCCCAAGCCTTTCCCAGCTTCGGCCCCGAGCGCCGAGGGGCACCGGTACAGGCATTTGTGCGCATCAGTAGTGCACCCATTCGCATTCGTGCCGAAGTTACCGAACCGGATATCGTCATGGTGCTTGACTCGGGACTTATCAACATTGTAAAAGTAACCGGCGGGCTTGCTGCAAAGGGGCTTATGGTTGTAAATACCAAGACGCCTGAGACAGTGCCGGCTGAGATGAGAGCGCTCTATCGCATAGCG
>CAYOAR010000056.1:0-1831 GCA_964402105.1 uncultured Dehalococcoidales bacterium | reverse complement strand
CAAGTTCCATACTATCCATTACCTGCTCGCTCATCTCCTCGGGGCGGAGAGCACCGGTCATTTCGATAAGCCGATCGGCCAAGGTGGACTTGCCGTGGTCGATGTGAGCTATAATGCAAAAATTGCGTATGTTATTTTGTTCCATAATTGTAAAACCATTATCTAGTCAACTAACATTACCGCCAGTTAATTTGGCATAAACCTCAAAAACACTTCATTCCCAAGAAGCCTGCCGCGGGGGGTGAGCCGTAGTCGGCCTTCGTTTACTGTAAGCAGACCCAACGCAACGAGCTCATCTATCTCTGTCCTAAAGTACCCTTGTAAGTCTATCTTAAAACGTGCCCATATGTCATCAGCGGAAATCCCTGCGTTTAAGCGGAGCCCAAGCATAACTGCTTCTCCAAGCGCGACTTGAGGGGTTATCGCATCTGCTGTTTGTGGAGGGGCATGCCCGGTGCCAAGTGCCGCGAGATATTCATCAAGGCTGTTGGTTCCCGCGTAACGCACTCCATCCAGAAAAGAGTGGGCTCCGCACCCTAAACCAAGGTAATCTCCGCCTGTCCAGTAAGTTAGGTTGTGACGGCTTTCGTATCCGGGGCGTGACCAATTGGAAATCTCATACTGCTCATATCCTGCTCCAGCAAGTATTTCACAGGCAAGCTCATACTCGCATGCGGCGGCATCGGGGTTGGGCGGTGATATTTCACAGCGTTTTACCGCTTCAGCCAATGCCGTGCCTTCATCAATACTCAATGCGTACAGCGAAAGATGCTCTGCCCTTAAGGAGATGATTTCTCGGAGCATTGTTCGCCAATCATTTATATTTCTTCCCGGTATACCATAGATGAAATCCAAGCTAAGATTACCAAAGCCTGCCGTGCGCGCATGACGCATAACTATTTTTATCTCTGCTGCACTGTGTTGCCTGCCCAAGAGATTTAGTTCATCATCATCTAGGCTCTGTGCGCCAAGACTAACGCGGTTTATCCCGATTTCACGCAAGTTATATAAGTATGCGGTGTCAATCGAGTCTGGGTTAGCCTCCAATGTGATCTCGGCGTCATCCGCAATTGAATAGTGTTCACAAATGGCCTTAAATATATTTGCTATATGAGATGCGTTAAGTAGACTTGGTGTACCTCCTCCGAAATAAACGGATTTTAGTGTCGACCTTGCTATTTTCCTGTGATAAAGCTCGACTACAAGGGCATGTATATACTCAGGTATCTCCGCTGTGCGACCTGCGGTGGATAGGAACGAACAATAGCTACAGCGGCTATGACAAAAAGGGATATGAAGATAAAGAGCAAGGTTAGCCATTATAAGTCAATAGCGGCGCTTGCCAAGATAGCCAACAGCCAGTAATAGCACGACTAGAGTTCCAGTGCCAAGCAATAACCAAAGAGGATTGAAGCCCCCCTCTTTTGTTTGATTACCGGTATTCCCGTGAGTAGTTGTGCCAGCAGAAGAAAGGGTTTTGTTGGTTGGTGCTGTATCTTTGGAAGTGGCTTTCGTCGTTTCGGTAAGTTGACTATTATTCCCGGTTGACCAATTGTAGCTACTTTCTCCCCCCGGTAGCCATTGTGCTGGCTCTGGCGCTGGGTAAAAAGCGGGGATACTGCTATTTTCAGGGTCACTTAGACAAATCCAACTACTGTATCCGAGGCTGCCCCATTCGCGCCCAGCAACATCTTTATAAACATGAGAAACATTTGTTGCCATTGAATTGATACTTTCTTTATCGTCGATAATATATTTCTCTCTGTCCGAACCCGGCCACTGCCATATCACCACTTGATTAGCCAACAAAAGAGCGCTATAACTGCCGTCG
>CAYOAR010000055.1:0-10037 GCA_964402105.1 uncultured Dehalococcoidales bacterium | reverse complement strand
ATCCACAACCCCAGTGACAACATTGGCCTGATGCGCATTATCAACACTCCCACCCGCGGCATCGGCGAGCGTACAGTGGCTGAGCTGGCAAGCTTGGCCAAGGAGCGCAACATTTCCATGTACGATGCCATTATCCGACTTGAACTTGGTGAATGGAGTGATCAGCTGCCATTCCCAGCACGCTCGGTAAAACTTCTTTGCCAGTTCGCCGAACTTATTCGGGAGCTTGCTGCGAAAAGCCGGGAATTAAAGCTGCCTGAGCTTCTTGATTACCTTGTGAAGCGCACAGGTTATAAAGAAGCCATCCTCGCTGCACCAGATGGTGAGGAACGCTGGGAGAATGTGATGGAGCTTAGGGGGGTTGCTCAGCAATATGCGGAGCTTCCGCCGAATGAGGCGCTTTCTGCTTTTTTAGAGGGCACCACTCTCGTATCCGATGTAGACGGACTGGCTGAAACAAATGATGCCGTTACCCTAATCACTTTGCATCAAGCCAAGGGGCTTGAGTTTCCTGTAGTCTTTATGGTGGGTATGGAGGAGGGCATCTTGCCTCATATAAGATCTTTCGATGATCCGGCTCAGATGGAGGAGGAGCGCCGCTTGTGCTATGTGGGCATTACCCGTGCCAGACGACGTCTCTATCTGGTACGCGCTTTCCGCCGTAACCTGATGGGCGGCAGTACCACCAACAATCCCTCTCGCTTTTTACAGGATATCCCCAAGCATCTTGTGGCAGGCTCGGAAATGTGGCGGGGTGACGGAACGAAAGCGATCTCGCGAGTTTCCGAATGGGAAGAACCGTCTCAGGAAATAGTGCATCTGCCTGAGCTCAAAATTGGCGACATGGTACGCCACGCGCAGTTCGGTGAAGGCACAGTCATTAGCGCCCAGCCCGTACGCGGCGATGTTCAAGCAATCGTGACTTTCAAGGGTGCTGGCACGAAAAAGCTGTTATTAAGCTTTGCACGGTTGGAAAAGATAGATAACGACTAACACCTCCTACCTCGCGACTCCAGCTCTATAATTAGGCGCTGGGTTGGCTTTTTCAACAGTCATTGATTTGCACTTTGCCTATCTCATAGCTAAAATGTGGGCCATGGAGTACATGGAACAGGCGCTTGCTCTTGCCCGCCTGGCCTTGGGACAGGTAAGTCCGAATCCAGCTGTTGGGGCGGTACTTGTCAAGGATGGTATGGTTGTTGGGCAGGGGTACACTCAGCCCCCCGGTGGGCACCATGCCGAAATTGTTGCCCTTGAGCAGGCCGGTGATGCCGCTCGGGGCAGTGCCCTCTACGTTACACTTGAGCCATGCGCTCACTTTGGACGCACGCCACCTTGCAGTCGAGCACTCATTGAGGCTGGGGTAAAACAAGTACACATGGCCATGATCGACCCCAATCCCGCTGTTTCCGGCCGTGGTAAGGCAGAACTTGAAGCAGCCGGCATTATCACCACTGTTGGGCAAAAAAATGAGCAAGCCCAAGTCCTTAATGAGGCGTACGTAAAATACGTTATCACGGGGTTGCCGTTTATTACTGTAAAATTTGCCATGAGCTTGGATGGCAAAATTGCTACCCATACAGGTGATTCTAAGTGGATTAGCTGTGAGGAATCACGCCAGTACTCGCACAATCTGAGGTATATGAATGATGCCATCATGTGCGGAGTGAACACCATTTTGGCTGATGACCCCCAGCTTACAAGGCGTTGTTGCGGCGGGCGTGGCGGCACCATTCGAAAACAACCGTTACGTGTGATCGTGGATGGGCGCGGACGCACCCCGACAACAGCTCGCATCTTCCGCGAGCAGGGCGAGACGCTGCTCGTGTTTGGCAGAACGCTTTCCCCGGCGGAGCGCGAGAGCTTTGCCGAGCTCCGGGCTGACGTGGTGGAGTTTCCTGCCGAAGACGGAATTATTAATCTGGGGGAACTTTTGCACTGGCTTGGGCAGCGGCAAATAACAAGCATTTTGGTCGAAGGAGGGGGCATCCTCGTTGGCTCACTTTTTGATCAGGGGCTGGTGGATAAAGTGGTGGCTTTTATCGCCCCGGTTATCATCGGCGGGCAGTCTAAGGGTGCTGTGGCCGGGCGGGGAGTTGAGAGATTGATAGATGCCCACGCCTTATCTCGCGTGACTGTTGCCCAGAGCGGGCCGGATATTGTCATCCAGGGCTATATCAGCCCGCCGTCAGATTAACAAACCATGTTTACCGGTATTATTGAAGAAGTAGGGCGGGTAATCGCGCTCTCTGAGCGGCGTCTTACGGTTGCTGCAGAAAAGGTTACTCGGCACGTTAACCTCGGCGATAGTATTGGGGTAAATGGCATTTGCCTTACGGTAACCAAGTTTGACCGGAAGTCATTTGCGGCTGACGTGATGGAAGAGACCATTGAGCGCACCGCACTGAGGTATCTTAAGGCGGGCGATATGGTCAACCTAGAAAGTGCCCTCACTTTGCAGAAGCCGCTTGGCGGGCACTTGGTGCAGGGGCATGTGGACGACGTGGGCGAGATCGAGTCCCTCAGCCGCCGCGAGGAAACGACTGTGATTCGTGTTGCTGCTTCGCCTCGCGTCATGCGATATGTGGTGGAAAAGGGATTTATTGCCGTGGACGGCATAAGTCTGACAGTGGTTGCATGTGATGCGCGCGGTTTTACTGTTTCCATTGTTAACTTCACATGGGACAACACCAGACTTAGCTCTCTTGCAGTGGGCGACCTTGTCAACTTGGAAGCAGATATCATTGCCAAGTATGTTGAACAGCTAGCAGCTAAAGAAAAGAATCCCCTTAGTTTAGAGTTTCTTCAAGAGCACGGTTTTATGAGCCGGTAACTGCCGACGCCTGCGCAAACCAATGTAGCTGCAGGTGCTGTTATTGTGGAACCCATTGCAACCAAATCGTGAGCAACGAATATAATCGGGTTGCGCAATCGCCAAAAATCCCCCTCCGCCAATTGACAGCCTCATAGCATTTATGCTACCATCACTTTGTGAGTAATGTGTTGGATTTAGTTATCGCAGAGCAGTCTCGGCGCGGGCTAACCAATCGACAAATAGCCGAGGCGCTGGGCTATCGTCAGGATGTTAACTGGATAAGAGTCAAGATGGGCCGCGCACCTGCGGGCGACAAGTTCAATATGCGCGTACGGCGCGCTTTCCCTGATATTTTTATAGACGAGATGCTCTCTTTGCCTAAGAAAACTAGCAATTTAGCTACTATCGGTGAAATTGTTGGTGATATTCGGGCTGGTAAGTTTGTTATCCTAGTCGACGATGAAGGGCGCGAGAACGAGGGCGACCTAGTAATCGCTGCGGAAAAAATCACCCCCGAGGCCATTAACTTCATGGCTCGTCATGCCCGAGGACTTATCTGTGTGCCCATGATTGGCGAGAGACTAGATGCGTTAAAGATACCCATGATGGTGAGCGATAATACCTCTGCTCACTCCACTGCTTTCACCGTATCGGTAGAGGCGCGCCGCGGTGTGACAACGGGCATCTCGGCACAAGATCGCGCCGTTACGGTGAGAACGCTGATAGATCCTGCCTCAAAGCCCGATGATATCGCTCGCCCGGGGCATATCTTTCCCCTCCGTGCACGGGACGGCGGCGTGCTGGTGCGCGCAGGCCATACCGAGGCTGCCGTTGATTTGGCACGCCTAGCAGGACTATATCCCGCGGGTGTTATATGCGAGATCATGAACCCGGATGGAACAATGGCGCGTCTCCCTGAGCTTGAAAAGATTGCCCGGGAGTTTGGTATTAAGATGGCAAGCATCGCTGACCTGATTGCCCACCGGCGCCGCCATGAAAAGCTGGTGCATAAGGTGACTGAGGCCAGGCTGCCTACGCGTTACGGCGAGTTTAAGGCGCTGGCCTACAAGAGTGAAATTGAGAACGGCGAGCATTTAGCGTTGGTCATGGGGGATGTTAGTTCTGCCTCGCCGGTATTGGTCAGAGTGCACAGTGAGTGCCTGACTGGAGACGTGCTTGGCAGTCAGCGTTGTGACTGCGGAGAGCAGCTGGATTACGCACTTAAGACGGTTGCCAAGGAAGGCCGAGGTGTCATTCTGTACATGCGCCAGGAGGGGCGGGGCATAGGTTTCCATAATAAACTTTGCTCTTACGCCTTGCAGGACCAAGGGCTGGATACGGTTGAGGCTAATCTTGCTTTGGGTTTTGAGCCTGACCTGCGCGATTACGGCATAGGAGCGCAAATATTGGTTGACCTAGGGATTAGCGGAATTCGCCTCATGACCAATAACCCTAAAAAAGTTATCGGTCTTGAAGGCTATGGACTTGCAGTCGCGGAAGCCATTCCAATTATTGTTTCACCTAACCCATATAACCGCAAGTACTTAGAGACTAAACAGCGGAAGATGGGGCATGTCCTAAAATTGGCCGAGACGTAAAGCCATTTGGCTTGATATTTGATTTCTAATCTAACAGGAGGGCGCTATGGCAAAGGTATTCGAAGGAAAACTTCTTGGAGCAGGGTTTAGATTTGGAATTGTCATCTCACGTTTTAATGAGTTTATCGGTCAAAAGCTCTTGGACGGAGCGCGCGACGCCCTCGCTCGTCACGGGGTTGACCCGGCGAAGATAGATGTTGCCTGGACGCCCGGCTCGTTTGAGATACCCCTCATTGCCCAAAAGCTGGCTAAAAATGGTGGCTACGATGCTATTATCTGCCTTGGGACGATCATTAGGGGCGGCACGCCGCATTTCGAATATGTGGCCGCCGAGCTCAGCAAGGGCATTGCTCGCGTGGCGCTTGATTCTGATACCCCTGTCATCAATGGCGTGATTACGGCTGAGAATTTGGAGCAGGCCATTGAGCGGGCGGGCACCAAGATGGGGAACAAGGGCTTTGATGCGGCTGTGGCCGCCATTGAGATGGCCAGCTTGGTGAAGAGTATGGCGAGGCCAGCAAAGAAATCAAAGAGTGCGGCGGTCAAATAAGTATTGCACTTGGATTTGCCCAGCTAGAATACCCGTTAAGGTTTTGCCCACAGAGCGTGGTACGGCTTTCGCGGCCTTGGCTACCTAGCAAATGTTGTCATGCTAGTTTTGGGCACTCCGGCCTTAGCTCTAATATGAAACATGGCAGAGTGTCTTTGACACCCAGAGACGGCTTTACCTATAATTGAGGCACGTTTTGGAGAGGGGATAATCATGGCTAAAGGCGTAAAAAAGGATGAAGCCCCCACCTTGGATAACCTGCGTCAGCGTTTAGATATGTTTGATGAGAGGTTGGACAACATTGACTCCATGGTTTCCGCGGTTATTGAAAGGGTTATGAACCAGTCGCTGGTTGTGTCCGGGGCATGCCCTCACTGCAATCGCGGTTTTGAAGTCGCCCTTATTGGTGTGCGCAAGCCAAGGCCGTAATCTAAAATTGACGCTGGGTGCGGAGCCTAGTAGAATTATCAACACGCGGGCGGTTAGCTCAGTTGGTTAGAGCGCAGCGTTGACATCGCTGAGGTCAGTGGTTCGAGCCCTCTACCGCCCACCATACATCATTTCAAATCAGATCCCCCATTGTAGGTAATGGACTTTGCCATACGATGGTTCCACGATGTTGTCAATCGTGTTAATTAATGAGCCCTTGCTCATTAATTCTCCATCTGGCGGCGTCAATCGCGCACTTTTTTAGTCCAAATACACAGTCGTATTCTTCGGGCTGGTAACGACATATTTCACCGTCATGGACTTGGATTCGGCTGGTTTCAGGGTGAATTTCCATGTCAGGATACCCTTGTCTTTATCCATTTCAGCTCCGGAAATCTCCGCTACATCCACCACAATCTGCTTATTTGCGGAAACCGGCACTTGATCCAACATTTCAATGTCAATAGGCGCGGTTTTCAAGTTACGAGCGGTCAACTCCCATTGGCGGGTCTGCTTCGTACTGCTACCTGTGAAGGTCTTGGCGGTGAAATCTTTACCGCGAACGCGGGTAACCACTACGGATTTGTCCACGCCCAGCGAAAGGTCGATTGTCGCGTCGGCCCTGCGTGGGTCGATATAGGTCTTGCCGACATAGCGGTTCTCAAAGAATATTGATGCTTCCCCGGCGATCAGGTTCAGGTGCTCCCATTTGCTCACGGCTGCGAGCAGGAACACCTCGCGCTCCAGTTTGCAGACGCTGAAATAACGGTATTTCGCAGGTAGGGAATGTACCGTGATTTCCACATCCTGCCCGCCGTCACCGCTGGCGATGGTGTAGGGGGCGGTGATGTTGTATTCCACACTTGTCACCGATTCGGTCACGGTCACGGCTGGGACAGACGCGGCTTCTATGCAATCGACAACTTCTGCCTGCATTTGGCGGGGAGCGCTAGCAATACATTCCTTCTCCGCTAGTTTTTGTTCGTCCATATCACGCATGGCGTTGGAGGCTTGGAGTCGACGGTGCCGCGGCTCACGGTAAAAATCGAGATACCACGGGTTAAGTTGCGGGCAAGCGCCGCCCACGCTTGGGTTGCCGGTCGAAAGGATTAGCTTTACCTCCTCCCAATTTTCGCCAGACTTCTGGGTAACGTTGGCCTTGTAATGCAGGGCAACGTCGCTGCCCACATCTTTCGCCCGTATGTCATAAGAGGGCGTCCAGCTTGCGTCGTAGACGAAATAAGACAATGTAATTTCTTTCCCGGCAACGTCGCCCTCAATAACAACTGTGACGGTGATTTCGCTCACTGGCTCCGGGCGGCTGCGTTGGAAACTTCCGAGTTGTGACTGTATCGAGGACATTTCCTGTTTCAGTTCTTCGATTTTCTTTTTACAGGCCATGCGCGTTTCACGGACGGCGGCCATGCGCTCGTTGTAAAACAGCACGGCAGCTTTGAGTTCATCAGCCTTTAATCCCTCCTCCGTTCCAGCCAGCTTCATATTTTGATTAAACAGGTTTTCCTCTAACTGTCCCAACTCGATCTTGTTGTTTTCGCCTTGAATGTCAAGGGTCAAGTCATCGAGCTTCTTTTGAAGTTTGGTGATTTCGTCGGAATAATTCACTGTTTGTAAGTGGTTGACCGCGTGTTCCACCGAGCGGATTACGACACCCTCACTGGCGGAAACCTGTACGCTCTCCGGCTGTAATCTGACAGGCAGTTTTTCAAAAATATAACTTTGTACGCCCTGTGCTTCTGGCACGGGGCATTTCCGGGTAATCTGCGCCCCGGACAGATACACTGTTACGTCGGTAATCCGGCTCATGATGGGAGTTGGTGCTTGGATAGCGTTTTTCATGCGGGTTGCTTCCTTTCGGTTTTTTGTCTAAAAAGAGGGTTTAATACCCCGCCCCTCGGGGCGTAATATACATCGCTGTTTGCAATGGTGCAAGGGAGTACGGACAATGGAAATATTACAGAATTAGGCGATCATGAATGAGCGGGATTCCAAAGCTATCTCAAAATGTACCGGTAATAATCTACAATTTGCGAAACTAATACCCACGAGCATAGTTTCTGCTAGTAGATATTTACATAACCGCGAAATAGAGGGTAGTAAATTCACCGCCACCCTCAACTCGTATGGCTGTGGGGCCCTTGGTGGAGTTAGCATCAAGCCGCCATGACCACGATGCACGGCCATCCTCATCGGATGTCTTATAGAGCGAGTCGGGGTACGGATTTAGCCACGAGTTGTCAGCTAGATGGAAGCCGTAAATTGTGTATGTAGTATCAGGCATCCCCTGGATTGCTAATTCGATAATTTGGCCTGCGTAAACTTTGCTTGGGGGGTCTACAAAATGTAAGCCACGGTAAGTGCTTGTTGGAGTCGTGGTAATGGATATGGTGGGGGTAACGGTTGTTGGTATGAATTGCGTAGAAGTGACGACTATGGTGGTTGCTGCAACATTCGTGGCTAGAGAAGTAGCCGTTGTTTGTGTAGTTGGCCTAATGGATGTCGGCGGAGTGCTTGTTGCATGGGCAATTGTTGGTGGCGGTGGCATCGACGCGGTTGCTGGTGGGGGCTGGATGGTTGTTGTTACGACAAGGATTGGCTGCTCTTCTACCGCCGATGTGTTATCTGCCGTTGTTGTCTCTTGTGTCGTGGAGGTTGGGGTGCCCAGAGTAATTTCTCTCCATGGCTTGCCAGCCCCGCATGAGGAAAATATTGCGAGGGTAAGAATAAGACTCGTTATTTGCAAGAATCTTTTCATTTTATGCTCCCTATGCGGTGCGCCCAAGGGAATGAGCCTTTGGTACTTGCCTTGTGGTTTGGAGCTTAACATGTCCTCCAACCAGAGTAGGTGTACATATCATTATCGTAAAGTTATAATGGTCTTGCCTTCAATAAATAATTGTATCAGAATGGAAGTTGTCCTGCTCCTGACCCACTATGTAGTAAGAGGAGAAGCCATAAACACCATCTTTGGCAAGCCAAGCATCGGGAATACAATCTATTTGCCAACATAACACTATACCATAGGGTGCCATCTACTTGATGGTATTCTTGTGTTTAAAGTGTCGTGGTAACAACGCGTTTAGTCGCAAATGCTATTAATACTTGGAGGAGCCCAAGGATACACACTGTATCAAAATTCTAAAGTACAATTTGCCGGCAAGGGGAGTACGGGAAGAACAGAAGCCTTAAACAAAGCTGAGCAAGCCGCGATGAAAAAAGTAATTTCAGATCCTCTGAAAGATGCCAAGCAGCTTAATATCACTATGAATGATCCGCGTTGGCTTGCCAGCGATGGCTGGGTTAAAATGGCGCGGAATATTGGTGGGATAGAGATACACTTTGTCTACAACACGATAACAGGATTATTCGATGACCCTAAATTTGTTGGGAAATGAGGTTGACGACTTTGGGTAAGTTTGTTATTAAACACCAATATTCCGTCGAGGGCTACGTTACCTTTAGAATGCATGTTATTTCTGGAAACTTTTATGGCGTTTCAAATTTCTGCATTTCGGAAAGATTACTAGAAGAAGCGACATCAACCTTGAGTATAATGTGCAATAATTGCAAGGGAACGCATCGAATGAATGATTACGATAGCGACGATTTCATTCTATTTACATTTAAAAATCATGGTCGTATATGTATCTCTGGCCAAATTGGAGGTAGTCATCGCCAGCAGTGGCTTAGATATCAATTTATTACAGATCAAACTGGTTTGGGCATAATTATTTCAGATTTTCAGGGTCTTATCCCAAAGTGATGAGCCCCATGCCTATTCGCATCAATTCGGATAGGAGACCAAAGAATTCACATAGCAATTTTGAAAGAGGCATTTGATGAATGGTTGCTGCAGGCTCTAATAAATGGCTGATTAGGCGTCATAGAGGCTACTACCTAGTTCTGTCTAAACCAAGGTATCCTCAGGTTCCAAATTATAAAGGACTTTATCGTCGAGGACCTTTCCCGTGTTCAAATGAGAAGGATCGGTTTTTTTCATTGTGGCAGCGATATGTCAAATATTTAGAAAAAACTCCGGGAGTCACAACAGAACTCTCTGTTGGTGAATTGCAGGAGTTTGCTAAACTAGCGACACAGCAGGCAGGCGAACAATTTGAGGTGGTATATTTTAGCCAATCGTGTAAATGCCAACACGAAGCGGAATATTATGGCATAGACGTTGCAAGCGACGGAGGGTATTCAATGGTAGGGGAGAATATCTTCCCCAATGCCAAAAGTCATCTATATGGGTTGATAAATCAATATTTCAGAACAAGATTAAACTCTAACGGATTATTCGACACGGTTGGAGACGCAGTTCTATTAAAAGGAGTCTTGAGTGACTTAAACACATTGTCCCCTGGCTGTGTCGAACAAGAAGATTGGCGCATCATCTATGTTTTCAGGGTGCTTTAGCTGGGATTAGTTTCGCCCCCAATAATTGTACCGGAATTAAAGTTATTCCTCCGGCCGGAATCGCATCACCTTCGGCCAACGGCAATTGGATGATAGGTGGTTGAATCCCCGCCCTGTTTTCTGCTAGGTTAATGTTGTATCGCAAGCTGGCTTCACGCCAGCCCTGCACCTTACCAACCGAATATCGAACAGCACAGACAAATAATCATAA
>CAYOAR010000054.1:0-6525 GCA_964402105.1 uncultured Dehalococcoidales bacterium | reverse complement strand
TCTCCGATTGCCTTTCGCGTATAGAGGTAACGGCGGCTACAATCGTAATGACATCGCCCGCCCGCACCGGTAGATAGCTCTCAAAATCACTCGAGCCATGTAAAATAAAAGCGCAAGGCTCGCGCAGTGCCGAGGTGATGTTACCAAGGCCAAACATGGCTAACATAGTCGCTGATACTTCAGTAGTGTCACCCTGCCCGTGCAGATTACCAGCACCAACTGCCTCGGCATATCTGTGCAACATACCAGTTTCAACGGCAAGCTCTTGCCTAAACAAAGGCTGGCCAACGTTTTGCTTAATGCTTTCTATTGTCAAAGACTGTTTCATAGTTTTAAGCGTGCAGTTCGGAGGGAACTCCCAAGTTGTTCCACCAAGCTTTTCACATCATATCATTTTATTGTGCGCTTTTGTATTTTTTCAATTGAGGCGCCGAGTCCGGCCAAATATCATGCGGCGGGTGCCCGAATGATATGCGATTCACTGGCCGAATGCGGTGCGAATACTCAAGTTAGTTTATCATTTACTAACTTTAACTCTGGTACAATTATTTGGAGCAGGATCATCTTGGTGACCGGCCATCCTGGCGTTTAATAGCACCAAACCGCAAACTAACAAAGTTTGATATAATATAACTTGTGCTATCAAACATTATCGTGAAGTGTGGGAATGAGCCTGGAGAAGGAGGCGGTGTCAATGGAAATCAAGCACGTTGAAGAGTACGAAAAGCCAGAATATAACACCTTTCAGTTAAAAACCGGCAAAATGCTTACGGCAGGTATTGCCTGCATGGCTATACTTGGTTTATCTGGCACATTGGCAGGTTGCATTGAACGTACGCTAGGCACACCGCCAGTATCTATAACAGAGCCTGTTGCAGCGCAACAGAGTTCCACCACACCCCAACCATGTGTTACCACCTCCGCCACTCTCCCTGGCAGCACGCCAACACTGGTATTCACCGTTCCAGGCACACCAGTGCCGCCAATCTATACCCTCTTCGTCGGCATCCCGCCTGTACATATTCCGTAAAACTCCTGGCTCACAAATAACACGCAGAGTGCATTTCGCATGCAGTACATACTCCACGTCACGCAGCAGTGCAACATGGCTTGCGACTATTGCATTGCCCCAAAAACAAGCGGCTTTATGAGCCACGAAACGGCTTTCAAGGTTGCAGATATGGCACTCGCCTACGCCTTGCACCATGGAAACAAAATTACCTGCTTGTCGTTTTATGGCGGCGAGCCCCTTCTTTGCAAAGAGCTCATTTACGATACCATTGACTACTGCAACCACTTAAGCCACGAGAGCAATGTATTATTCACTTATCGCGCCACAACTAACGGCACGCTTGTCGATGACCGTTTTATTGAGCGCTGTAAAACCGCTGGGCTAAGACTCGCGCTATCCATAGACGGCACTATGGATGCTCATGACAAACACAGGCGGTTTTACAACGGAGGCACCACTTTTGAGGAAGTCGCCCGCATAGGCAAAGTTATTCTGCGAGAGTTACCAGATACAATTGCCATGCTCACGCTTAATGAAGACACCATGCCAATGTTTTATGATTCGGTGATTTTCCTGCGCGCTTTCGGTTTTAAAACAGTAGCTATTGCGCTGAACTACACAACCAATTGGAGTGAATCGGGCTTAATGGCGCTAAGTTCGCAATACAAACGCCTTGCCGATTGGTATAGCGAGCTCCTTTTGAATAATGAGTGTTTCGCTTTGCCGCTTTTTGACAATAAGTTTATTAACCTAATTACACCCGAAATAGATGAAGGGCGATGCATCCCGGGCAGGCGGCAAATCTCTATAGCCACCAATGGAGACATCTATCCATGCACCCAGTACGTGGGGTATAACGAGTATTTTCTAGGCAATACGAACTATGATATCGAACCGAATAAGTCTAAGCTCGCCTCGCTCGCTATCGAACATAGCAAAGAATTGCCAAGCTGCGAGGGTTGCGCAATCAACAAGCGGTGCGATCATATGTGTGGGTGTAAAAACCTTGCTAGCACAGGCTTTGCGCGCAGAGTGTCACCATTAGTATGTGCCCACGAGAAGATGCTTGTCGGCATTGCTGACCGTTTAGGTGAAAAGATTTTTGTTACTAGATGATCGCACTGCCAATAACATTATCGCGATTAAAATGACAACCGAATTTCAGAGGTCAATAGTCTATGCCAAATAGTACTATCTTGCTATGTAGCACCCAAGATGGATTGTCAACACTAATTTCGTACAGAATGTCAACGCCTCGCCTAAACGCCAGTACACACCTGCAATTGACCGTCTCCTCAGGATTACCACCTATCCCCGGTGCATCGCAACCATTTGAGAACACTTGCCCCATCGCGACTGTCTCCCCATCCATAGTGGCATGGGTGTCGCGAGTGCGGTCATCTCTGGTTGACAGTCATATCTTTTTTCCGTATCCGGCATCATCACGGTATCAAATCCGATGGACATCTGTCGCGAGGAAGTTGAAGTGCTGAAGAAATTACTGCTGACCGCTGCAGCGTTATCGTTGCTTTTCTCAGCTGCCGGATGCATGACACCATGCACTACCTCTGTAGGCATCATTACTGTGCCTGCAACAACAAGCGATGGCACTGCTGTGCCGGATGACTTCTATTTTATCTATAAAATCCTACGTAGGGATTCCGATGTTGAACCTGTGCCATTCCCAATCTGTTTCAATCTTATGCTTCATACAGGACACAACATCATCGGGACTGAAGTTAGGCAAGAAGGAGATCAGCGGGAGCGGTTCCAGTATTACCATACCGACTACCGCATGCCTAAGGACCATTTGAAGATCCTGTATAACGACATCATCAAGTATGATTTAAAATCATTCGCCAAATCAGAGGTGTTAACAGACAAAGATGAGGCATCTGAGGTGCAGTTTTATATCAGCCTTACTTTCCAGCTAGAGCGAGAGGTTTATTCTGTTATCTTTGATGACACCGTGCTTTTGGAGACAGCTCCGTGTGAATACCGTGATTTACAGGCGTTTTGCGCTATTTTGATGAATAATGATTATACACATGTTGATGTTTCGGATGACTTTTATTTCATCTACGAAACAGGGCATTTTTAAGATTGGTACGTCGAAGGAGTGCGCCAAGAGCCATTCATATACCTCTGGGTCAATCTGGATACCAATAACAATATCATAGGCGGATGGGGCAGAGAGGCTCCAATAGGAGAAGGGCACGGATATGTTCCCAAATACTGCTATCTAGACTACAATATGCCCCAAGACCGTTTGCGAGATTTGTACAACAACATCATCAATTATGATATAAAATCATACAGTTGCCCAAGCATGATAGTCGGGGGCGCCACGAGTGTTAATTCATGTATAAGGTTTACCTTTCGGATAAACGGCGAGATTTATTCCACTACTGTTTTAGATGCTATACCAGCGGGGTATGATAGGCTATATATTTTTCACGAAATTGTTATGAACAAATATTTTGCAGATACCGATGAGGGCCGATTTCTACGCTCTGGATTGTGTTATTGCTAGAACCGGCTCGTCATTATCTGTATTTGGATATTGTTTAATATTTGCTGACTTAATGCTGAGTCTCCATCTTCTTCCGCGCCATCTCGGTGATGGCATGACACACTAGACTTTCTGCGAAAGTCGGCGCGTGCCAAAGAGGGGCTACAGCCCCCTTTGGGAACCCACGGAATAAGACGGAGGAGTCTGGTGAAAGGCCATCATAAATCTGGCGATATATTCAAGATTCCGTTCACTTGGCTTTGTGGTGACTGATTATTTCCTTATGAAACCCCGACTATAGTGGAGAGTTGTTCTCGCATATCCAGTAATAGGAAGGCACATCATTATTAATAGCGGAGCGAAGTAGGCACAAGTAATTTTATCGCAAATATGGTTTAATAAAGGTCATGGTCGACACTCGTTTCAATTGCCTGCCCATCATGATTGGCAGCATGCCCCACCAAGAGTCGAAGCGCGCCTGTGCACTGTCTACTCATTATCTTAAAGATATCCCTGCTTGGCCGCAGCTCCCTATCGCAAATCCCTTAGAGGGCATGGTTGTCCAATTTGGAGAAGGGTTCCCGGGTTTTGCCATGATTGATGGCAAGTTCGTGGTGGATGCCTCCCTAGACCTTAGCTCCAATTTAGAAGCCATCTATCAAGCTTACCTGGATGGAAACGCCGAAGCTTTTCCGATAAGCCCCGCCTACGCCATAGGGTTGCATGAGTTTTTGGCATTAGACAAGATTCGCCCCTTGGCTGTGAAGGGGCAGGTCACCGGCCCAATTAGTTTTGGACTAAGCGTGCGGGATGCCTCAGGCAAAGCCATTCTTTACGATGAGATGCTTGCAGATGCCGCCGCCCGGCTCCTGCACCTTAAAGCGAAATGGCAAGAGGCAAGACTGCGCCAAATTTCGCCGCGCACCATCATCTTTGTCGACGAACCAGGTATGGCTGCATACGGTTCAGCTTTCTTTCCCTTTCCCAAAGAACAAATAACTGCCCTAATCGACATTACCCTTTCCGGCATCGCCGGTCTCAAGGGAATTCATTGCTGCGGCAACACCGACTGGGGGTTAATAGCCTCCACCAATACAGATATCTTAAGCTTTGATGCCTACAGCTATGCTGCCTCGCTGGCTCTTTTCCCGGCTGACGTAAAAGCGCTCATCACAAGGGGCGGGGCGGTAGCCTGGGGCATCGTGCCAACCAATGAGTCACTGGCTAAGGAGAGCGTGGCCAGTCTCAAGGATCGGCTGGAGGATGCCATGGCACCGTTTACCCGCCAAGGCATAGCTTTCTCGCGCCTCAAGGAGCAAGCTCTCCTCACCCCCGCCTGCGGCTTAGCCGCACTACCTGAAGATGGCGCAGAGCAGGCGCTTAAAACACTGGCGGAGCTTTCTGCCCGTATGCGAGGCGAGGCTGCACCTTGATGGATGATATCTAACCCGCAAATACGGCAACGGGACATCGAGCAAACAGCTTGGTGCAATTGCCGATGTTTTCGGTTATACTGTGCCCAGACTTTAGAACAGGGTTTCAGTGCACCCTTTGCGGGATCGAGAGAATCGCCCTTGATTGGTTCTCCCCCGTAGCGCTGTAGTAAATATTCGCAGGAGAAAGCAATGGCCCAAACCCAAGAGGAGAGAAACTCGGAAATCTTTGAGCAGGTATGGGAGAAATCAACCTCTCGCATAGACCAGTTGACACCGGATCAGGCAGAACAAAAATTCCTGAAATCGATCGTCATGGGCGGCACCGTTGCTGCTGAAACAGTTATCAATAACACCTCCGCTCGTCGGTTTTGGGGCGAGGGAAGTGTCGCTTGGGCAGAGGAAATAAGCCAGCTTTTTTCTTTCATCATGCTTAGCCAATGTTACCGCTGGGTCGCCGAAAGGGCCGATGAAGGAAAGACTCCTCTTCCCAAAGAGGTCAGCGCAACCAAACTCGTCTATGCTTTTGGCACCGAACCAGAGCAGTCATTGGATGATTTTATGCACTTTGATGCGCAATACAACCATGATATTGAGAATAAACCGCACATCGTACATACCGCTACTTTTATCCTAGCTCGCATTTGCGAGATTGCCAGCCACAAGTGTATCACCTGGAGCAGGGTCAAATTTCCCGTCGATGAGCTTACCAGCCTGGCAAAAAAGGGTGTTATTATAGACAGCGAACCCATCCGCGGCCAGGATGATATCAACATCGTCACGAACAGCATCTCGGCAGGTTTTCAGGCGATGAACAAATACTTTGACGAGCAAAGCCAAACTTAAAACCATTCCGTCAGGCTGTCTTCGGGCCTCTGCCGTCTTTGCCAAGTTTGTGAATTTGAGACCCTAATCATGTCTGATTTTAACCGCTTAATAACCTACCTCTCTAATGCAGCCGCTTATCCCGGAAGTATTAGAGAGGTAGAGGTTATTCAGACGCAGATGTCGGTGGTTTTTCTCGCCGGCGAATACACCTACAAAATCAAAAAGCCCGTTGACCTAGGCTACGTGGATTACACGCAGCTTGAGCGCCGCAAATACTTCTGTGAACGCGAGGTGGCGCTAAACCGGCGCCTCTGTCCAGAAATATACCTGGGGGTAGTGCCTATTACCGCAGACGGCAACGGATTCGTCTTAGGAGGGACAGGGACCCCGGTGGAGTATGCCGTCAAAATGTTCCGCCTGCCAGAGGAACAGCTGCTGGATAAGCTCCTTAGGCAAGACAAAGTAACCCAGGAAATGATGGCACAAATAGCCTCTCGCATTGCCCGATTCCACCTAAGCGCCGTCACCAACACAGAGATTGCCAAGTTCGGCAGTCTTGAGGCAATTACGCGCAATACAGAGGAAAATTTCGATCAGACGGAAAAGTACATCGGGCAGACCATATCAGCAAAACAGTTTGAGACAATCCGTGATTACACGAGGCGATTTATCCGGGAGAACGGAGACCTCTTTATAAAACGCGCAAGAGAAGGCTGGATTCGCGACTGCCATGGCGATCT
>CAYOAR010000053.1:0-3053 GCA_964402105.1 uncultured Dehalococcoidales bacterium | reverse complement strand
ACGGTAACGCTCACCGAGATCGCCCAGGCGATAGGTGCTCTTTCTATAAGCGAAATCTGGGCACAACCTGGGCTTACCCTTGGACTTGTCCTTATAACGGCAGGATTTGGCTTTAAAGTCGCTGCAGTGCCGTTCCATATGTGGGCTCCGGACGTATACGAGGGCTCGCCCACCCCTATCGCCCTCCTCCTCTCGGCAGGAAGCAAGCTTGCCGGGTTTGCTGTTCTTTTGCGCGTACTCGCTTCTATCTTTGCCGTCCCCGAAGCCCTTTCGCACAGCTGGGGCATCGTCTTGGGCGTCATTGCCGCCCTCGGCATGACGTTCGGAAACCTGCTCGCAATTCCACAGGGCAATATAAAGCGGCTCCTGGCCTACTCAGGCATCGCTCATTCCGGCTATATGCTGATGGCCTTAGCTACCGTATGTTTTGCCAGCGGGGGTGCGCCCGCCAGCACCCTCCTCTTTTATATGTTAGCCTTTGCCTTAGCTGAGGTTGCGGTGTTTGCGGCTGTTATCATTGCCTCTGAGCGTATCGGAGATCGAATCCAGGATTTCGCCGGGCTGGGTCGGCGTGCCCCATGGCTTGCTGTTGCCCTTACCATTGGGCTTATCTCCCTGACAGGCATCCCTCCCATGGCAGGCTTTATTGCTAAACTCTACGTGTTCAGCCAAGCCGCCGAGAATGGCCTTTGGTGGCTCGTGATCATCGCCGTACTCAACACCGTTATCTCGGCTTATTACTATCTGCGTATTGTGCGCATCATGTGGCAAGGCGAACCCGCCGAGAACACTCCCATCACGGCTGGGATAGCACCCAGAATCGTCGTTCTAGTTTGCACCGTAGCCATACTGGCACTTGGCATCTTCCCGGTCTTGGGAATGAAGCTTGCCGAGTTCGGGGCTGCCATCTTCCTGCCGTGAGCACCCCCGAGCTAATTGACACCCATGCCCATCTGGACATGGCTCATTTCAGTGGCAACCTTGACGAGGTAGTTGCGCGCGCTCGTGATGCCGAGGTAAAACGCATCATTTGTAACGGTATTGACCCGTCTTCCAGCCGTGAGGCTATTCAGCTTGCACACCAATACCATGAGGTCTTCGCCGCCGTAGGAATCCATCCCGAGGAAGCGCGCCGCACCACGCGCCAAGACATTGAAGATATCGCTATCCTAGCCAAAGACTCACGCGTGGTCGCGATTGGTGAAATAGGACTAGACTTCTACCGCGACTATGGACCTCGCGAGAAGCAGCTTGAGGTTTTCCAATGGCAACTTGATCTTGCCCGCCGCTTGGATATGCCAGTGGTTATCCACTCACGGCAAGCAGATGACGCGCTCGTTCCGCTGCTCAGTACTTGGCAAAAAGAGCACCGCGCAGCATGCCCCGGCGTCATTCACTGCTATAACGGCAGCGTTGAAAACGCACGAGCGTATATCGATCTTGGTTTTTATATTTCATTTGGGTGCTATATCGGCTATCCACCTGCAAAGGCAGCGCGCATGGTAGTTGAACAACTCCCCATTGAGAGGCTATTGCTTGAAACAGACAGCCCATTTTTGCCGCCGCAATCCCATAGGGGCGAGCGCAATGAACCGGCTTACGTGGTCGAGGCAGCAAATGAACTCGCGCGTCTCAAGGGCTTAGGTGCGGAAGAGGTGGCACGTGTTACAACAACTAATGCCGAGCGTGTTTTCGCTGGGCTAAAATAATCTCCGAAAGCCTCGCGCGCGTATGCAGTCAGCGTTTGCGCCAAATAACCACAAGTAAGCACAACACTACTAAAGCTCCCCCACCAAGTAGCAGCCAGAGCGGATTAAAACTGCTTTCGTCCTGCCCTATCGGGGAATCTGCGGTGCCTGTGGTTGTTGATTCGACAGGAGATGTTGTACTGACCTGCAAGTCTTTATAAACAGCCGAAATTGTTACATTTTTCCCCGGCATTGTGAAGGTAGCAACGGTTGCAGGCGGGAGCCCAGGAGGCAAAAAGATAGCCACGTCATCCGAAACCCATTTTTCAAATGCCTGACCAATCGGTGCCGTTTTGGCAGTGATGGTTACCAATTCTCCCTCGGCTGCAAATAGTTTATCCGCATTCCCATTACTCACAGTGATGGAATAGGTGTACCAAACACTGCCCACATCAAGTGAAATAAAAAGAAAAGCGCCGCTGTTATCGGCAATTTTGAGAGTAATGGTTATTGGCGCTTGCGCCACGGGAGGGCGACATCCACTAATTGAACCATCTTGGCCGAGCATCAACCAATCCGGCCACATGCCCTCCCTTGTAAACGTATACGGCGCCTCACCGCCACGGACACCGTTCGACACGTAAACTGGCAGAACGAGGCTCCAAACAGCGCCGGCTGGAATATTGTAAGTATCACTAATACTAAAACTCAGCGGGGTATGAGCTGGATACCATTCAGGGTTAATACCGGGTGACCATTTTATTGGCTCCGGAGCTGGGAAGAAGGCTGGGATAGCGGTGTTTTGAGGATCGTCAAGACACACCCAACCATTTGGATCAAAATAATATCCACGAAATCCCAAATAGCTTGTTTCCACGCGCACATATCCCCATTCACGCCCATCTTTATCTTTATAGGCATGAATAACGGAAATGTCGATTATTGTTAAGCTATAATTGTCGCCTAGGATTTGTTTTGGCCTATCTGATCCCGGCCATTGCCATAAAACAAACTCTTTTTCGGGAAGCTCCAAATTAAGAATGCCGGTGTACGGATAAAACTCGCTCTGGTGCTCCATTTCAAAGTCTTCTTTCGAATATAACATCCGCAGGTTTTCCATTTGAATCCATCCAGGAGCAGAGTACCTATGGCCAGGCGGCTGAATGCCCCAGTATTCACCATCGTGGGAGTACGTATAACCAATTTCAACAACATCGCCATTCCTATACGTTGTTTCTCGGTAATTCACGTCTGTGCTGTTTTTATAACCTGGTTCTGCTCGCGTGGAAACGTAACCGGATGGGCTATACACCTGAAAGGCTCGACCCAATTTTTCAGTTTTGTTCATGTTCTGATTTAAAAAAT
>CAYOAR010000052.1:0-2526 GCA_964402105.1 uncultured Dehalococcoidales bacterium | reverse complement strand
GTCCTGGCTCTCGTCCAACAGCCGAGATAACCATTTGCCCCATTTTGCCTGATGCCCCGTGGACCGCCACTTTGATGCTCATGTGTCCTACTCCTGGCGAATTTTTGGCAAGATTATATCACGCTCTTTAAAAGAGTTCGCCCCTGATGAAACAGGGGCGAGAGGCGTTCTTAGTTTATTTATTATCGTTCATAGGGACGTCCGCTGTTTGGCGGGCGGTCTCCGGAAGGTCGGCCGCCATGATGGGGCGGACCACCGGGGCGGGGGCCAGTACGCTGTGAGGGGAGGGGGCGTGGTTCGCCGTCAGGCACAAGCAGGGTGCGGCGAGAAAGATTAATGCGCCCTTGGTTATCTATCTCAATAACCTTCACGGTGATTTGATCGCCGATCTTCACTTCATCCTCCACCTTGTCCACGCGGTGGTCGGAAAGCTCAGAGACATGCACCATGCCGTCCTTGCCGGGCAGAAGTTCTATGAAGGCACCGAAACTCATGATGCGCACGACCTTGCCGGTGAAGATCTCACCTATTTTCACCTCACGTGTAAGATCGCGGATTAGCTGGATAGCTCGCTGGGCAGCAGCTTCGTCTACTGCACCTACGAAGACGGTACCGTCTTGCTCGATATCTATCGTAGCCTTGGTTTCGTCGGTTATGGCTCGGATTGTCTTGCCGCCCGGGCCGATGACCGTGCCAATCTTTTCGGGGTCGATAGTGAGCTTGATCATGCGCGGGGCATATTTAGACAGCTCGGCTCGCGGTGCGGCGATGGCTTGATCCATCTTATCCAGAATAGCGAAACGCGCAGCCTTTCCCTGCCTCAGAGCGGTTGTGATGACCTCCATGCTGATGCCCTTGATTTTCATGTCGAGCTGGAGAGCGGTTATGCCGTCTCGTGTACCGGCGACCTTAAAGTCCATGTCGCCATAGTTATCTTCCATTCCCTCAATGTCGGTTAGCACCACAGACTCGCCGTTTTCGCCCGTGATCAACCCTTGCGAGATGCCGGCTACAGCCTTGGCGATGGGGATGCCAGCATCCATGAGAGACATACTGGTAGCACAGGTGCTGCCCATGGAAGTGGAACCGCTGGATGAGAGAACCTCAGAAACGGTACGGATGGTATATGGGAACTCCTGATCGCTCGGAACCATGGGACGGATGGCGCGCTCGGCAAGGGCTCCGTGCCCAATCTCGCGCCGTCCGGGGGAACCGACCCGTTTGACCTCGCCTGTAGAAAACGGCGGAAAGTTGTAATGATGCATAAAGCGCTTGGTTTCGGTGATACCAAGGCCGTCAAGCTGCTGCTCCTCGCGCATACTGCCCAAGGTTGTAATAGCGAGAACCTGTGTTTCGCCGCGGGTAAACAGCGCTGAGCCATGCACGCGCGGGATAACCCCAACCTCGCAGGAAATAGGGCGAAGTTCGGTAAGCCCCCGCCCGCTTACGCGCTCGCGGCGTTTTAGAATGCTCTCGCGGATGCAGCTCCTAATGCACAGGTCGTAACCTGCTAATATGTCCGACTCGGCGTATTTCTCCTTGAGATTGCTAAGGGCATCTAGGCGGAGTTTATCCAGTTCTGGCTCGCGCGCGGTTTTGGTGGGAAAACTGAGAGCGGCTGCAAGCTTTCCTCCGAATAATTGTTGTAACTCAGAGACAAGCTCGGTGTTGGTGGGGGATTCGGGCGCGGCTTCCTTGGGCTTGCCTGTTGCGGCGATCACCTGTTCTTGAATGGCAATCAATTCTTGGTTGGCGATGTGGGCAAACTCAATGGCTTGAGCCATGACAGCTTCCGAGACCTCTTTCGCTCCGGCCTCAATCATAACCACAGCTTTCTTGGTGCTGGCTACAACGACGTCGAGGGTGCTCTCCTCCATTTGAGGAAGGGTGGGGTTCAGGACGAACTCACCGTTGATGTACCCTACGTGGCAGGCGCCGACTGGGCCATCAAAAGGCACACTGGACATGCCTAGGGCACACGAACCGCCAACGATAGCCATGACATCCGGGTCGTTTTCGCGGTCGGCAGAGAGGACAGTGATGACGATCTGAATGTCCCGCCGCCAAGCCTTAGGCAGAAGCGGCCTAATGGGGCGGTCGGTTAGGCGGCTAGTGAGGATGGCCTCCTCTGATGGCCGGCCTTCGCGGCGGATAAAGCCGCCTGGAATTTTGCCGGCAGCGTAGAGTCTTTCTTCAAAATCAACCGTAAGCGGCAAAAAGTCTACTCCATCGCGCGGTTGGGATGCGACGCAGGCTGTCACAAGGACAACGGTGTCGCCGTAACGAACGGTTATGGCAGCATCGGCTTGGCCTGCTACTTTGCCGGTCTCAATACTGAAACGGCGACTGGCGAGGGTAGTTTCAATAGAAAATGGTTGTGCCATTTGGGTGCTCTCCTTAGTTTTAGCCCCTTTCCCGCTAATTCTTGCTCAACCAATGAGAGAGAGTATAAGCGGAAAGGGGCGCATATATCCTGAGATACTCAAGCATCGTGCTGCCCTGTCTGGTGGGGGCACGCTTGAGGAT
>CAYOAR010000051.1:0-3395 GCA_964402105.1 uncultured Dehalococcoidales bacterium | reverse complement strand
GCTGAGGAGGTAGTCTGAGCCGAGGGTGAGGTATTGGCCTTTGGTGAGGGGGTTGAGTTCGATGGCCCAGGGGTGGTCGGGGGGGGCTTGTTTGAAGAGGGCGCTGTTGGGGAGCCCTGTGATGGTGAGGGGGTCGATGAGTTTATGGGTGGCGTCGGGGGGGAGTTGGGGGTTGAAGTTGATGGGGGTGGCCAGCCCATTGGCGGCTTCTCCGGCGGCGCGGTAGTCGTAGCGCCCGCGTTCGATGTGGTTTTGTTCGATGCGTTGGTTGGCTTCGATGAGGATGTCGCCGCCAGTGGTTTTATCGATTGCTGCATTCGCCGCCGTTGAGAGGAGCGGGTTCCAGAAGAGAACGGCGCAGAGGGTAATGGCGATAGTGCGAGTAAGGGGGCGGCGCGGGTTCATGGCATCGTCGTAGCCTGGATAAGCGAAGCGCGATCCGGGGATTTTGCCATTCGATGCGCAGCATCGCAAACGGGGGGTTCGCAAGCTTACCCCGACCTACGCGGGCTGAGTTGGCGCGCTCTACGCTTTTGATCCGTCGGGGGCATGGGTGTCCACTCAGTGATTGGGTGGACACCTCACGGTCCAACCTTCACGGAAACTTTCCAACATCACTCTCCAGTTGTACAGACGGGATTCACCGGACGGTTACAGATCACCGCCTTGATACGATTTATTATTTCAGAGTTTTTGGGATGGTGTTGCTCATACGCCTCTATTAACATTTTTACATATTGAAAAAATATTCGTTGATCAGCAAAAAATTCGGGATAAGAAAGAAAATAACCATCCGGGGAAACATACGCTCTAAATCGTGCATCATCCGGCCATTCCTCATATCCAATAATATCCCCATCTTCGCGACGCTCAATAATCCATCCTGGGTCGCCTCCGATGCCGCCAAAACTCGATGCACCTTCGACTAGTTGGAGTAATTCTTCCATTCTGCTGTCGAGAGCTAAAATACAGAGGCTAAATTTTAGCGCTGCATCCTTATCCTTATCAGGATAAAATCCCCCAAAGGCTTCATTGAAGTAGTTCATACGTCGCTCACTTGATCGGATGAACATTACCTACTAACCCCTCCGTTCAGATCGATTAAATTCGTAGGCTGGGTCACCAGACCCAGCACATTGCACAAACCGGAAAGTGCTGGGTCTCGACCCAGCCTACCGGACTTTTCATATAGCGTCTGTTTAGATCAGACAAGCGTGGTGTTTTCAAACAATCGTCCATGTTGGATAACACCCCATGCTCACAACCAAACACTAAAACAAAAAACGCTTTATCGCCTGGTTCGAATGACACAGATACCAAATGTTTTGAACCAATGAAGCTAGCACGATAAAACCGTCCACTGATCAACGGTGTCTCCATCGAAAAACCTAGCTCTTCCAAAAAGGGAGCGAAAGCTTCATTGGCAATACGTAGAAAACCTTGACCATTCATGGGCGAATAACGTTATTAAATTCTGGATGAAGCACTTGGTAGTTTTTAAACATATTCCGCTCCATTCCATAGAAGATGCTTGGATATGTGCGATTTGCATCATAACCGATATCGATGATCTGTCGCCCGCTTCTCATTTGTTCGAGTATCCATTGCCGGTTATATTGCATCATCGCGCTTGTAACTTGGTTAGCTCGTAGGCTGGGTCGAGACCCAGCACATTGCACAAACCGGGAAGTGCTGGGTCTCGACCCAGCCTACCGGACTGGGTCTCGACCCAGCCTACCGGACTATGATTGCTCCGCAACATGCGCAGCAAGAAATTCATCCACTTCCTTGGAAATAGGAATCGTGGCTTTAACCCTTTCATAGACTTCCTTTTTTATTACAAAGTTGTTTCTCCCCAAAAAAAGATACTTAACTTTTTGGTTACCTCTCGCTTTAGGAATTATCTCAAGGTGGGTGTATCTCCCATCGGAGATAACGGTGATATTTATGAGTGGATAGTCTTTATAAAAAGCATCTTCACTGGTCAACACTCTGAAACCATCGTATTCTTGATGTAAACGATACCCTTCTGCAAAGAAGGCACCACCTTCTTTCTTGCTAATAAACCCTGCGTTGTAGATTGAAACATACCATGCAAAAAAACCGATGCATCCAGCAAGAAAAATGGGTAGGAATATTTTAATCATTCTCCTCTCCATGATGATTACCGCACAAAATTACTCTTCGGCGATGGAGCCTGCGGCGACCAAGGAGCAAAAATCGACAGATTTTCCGCTGGAGTAAAATCCGCTCCTTGTGGGGTACGTGGAATACTAAAGTCGTAGACGGAGTAGTTGTTCTTTGATAAGAAGGATTGTATCTCCTTTGGAGTTATAAGGTTATAGAGCCCAAAATCTGCCGCCTGTAGTTGTAAAGCGGGAATCTCCCCCGCATCAAGACCATAGGCAGTACGAACCGCGCAGTTATCATACGCCCATGGAAGAATCCAGTCCCCCTTGTAAGGAACAGAAGACCTCCAGTCGTCTTTGCTGTACTGAGACAGATCCGGCATGTTGTGTCCGAATTTTTCCAACTCCTTAATCATGCTGTCGCGCTGCTCGGGTGTAACCAACAGCACCTGGAAGTCCGAGTCACGTATTGCCGCCTGTTTCCCCGAATATATTTCAAGGCTTTCTCCGAATGGTGTTTCTGACCGGAAGCTGATTACCCCATACCCTGGAAAAGCGATTGCAGTATGACCATGAGGATTTTCAATCCAACTAAGAATACCAGGAATTCTGTCATTTGTTATGACAGCCACAGGCACCTTATTGCGATCTCCAATCAGGGTTCCATAATCGACCGAGATAAATGATCCCAATTTACCTTCTTGGTTCGGTTGATATGCTACCACCCAATCCGTGTATTTGTTGTTGCCTCCAAGCGTGAGACCAAACCCCTGCACCTCGGCTTTCAAAGCATTACATTTATCTCCCCCAGATTCACACGCATTTTTGAGCGCGATGTCCCGCTCCAGAGACAAACTGTTCCAATCTTTGACCTCCTGTTGCAAGCTGAGCAGCTGAGACTCCAAACTAGCAATTTTTCCTAGATCACATATTCCCCCTAGTTCATTGCATGCTCTATATGCCCAGTATAGCTCCTCTCTTTTTTGGTCAATTTTCTTTGCCGCCTCATCGCGCTGCTCCTGTTCTGACTTTCCTCCTTTGCTGGACGGTTTCTGACTCAGATAGTTATTCACTGCCGCGTTCTGCGCAGCATAAAGCGCCGTGACGCCGTCACGTCCGAAGATCTCTGCAATCCCTCCTCCGATGAGCATGCTGCTGCTGGTGTAGAAGGCATTGCCCCATTGGGTGTCCGGGAATTTGTCGCCGACGAGGTTGCCAAAGATGCTTTCCGACATGCCCCCAATGGCCCCGGCCCACGGGTCTTTG
>CAYOAR010000050.1:0-9545 GCA_964402105.1 uncultured Dehalococcoidales bacterium | reverse complement strand
TCCAGTAATTCAGCGTAACGCTGCTTGGAGCCGCGATGATGGTAATGGTTCTACCGGTATTTACGCTATCAACGTAGATGTTATATGTACCTGGCAGCACACTGGCACTGCTATAAACACCGCTACTGCTCTCAATCAATGGAACTGCAGCACTAGTGCTGTTATTAAATAAATACACGTTCAAATTGGTGCGGGGAGTGTTATCCAAATTGATGTTAACTGTTGCGGTATATGCCGCGGAAGTGCCGTTAGCCGTAAGATCAAGGCTATGATTAGGCATTATAAAGGTGCATGGGTTGGCATAACTCAAGACAATGGTAGTAGTATCATCGGTCCAGTTAAGGAAAGCGTGGCCTGCATCTGCGACGGCTGTAATTTCAACATGACTACCCTCCAAATAAAGGCCGCCTCCGCCAACTGAGTCAATATGGCCACCTGGTGTTAGATTTAATGTCCAATAATTAAGATAGACTCTGATTGTCTGACTATTAACAACAACAGACCTGCCGGTGTTTTCCCCCTCCACATAGATATCATATGTGCCGTTGGGAATAGTGTTGCTGTGTATCCCATCATTGGTCTCTGCTAGAGATACGAAAGTCGAACCACCATCTAGAGTAAGCTTAACCGTCAGCCCTCCCCAAAACTCTCCGTCCTCGTTAATGACAACGGTTACCTGGGCCTCGGTTGCTGTTCCCTGAACAATACAGCTCGTTACAATGCGACTATTAAGACCAACGATTACCAAGGTGCTGCTTGTAGTAGCTGAAGTATCGGCCCATAGGTAACTGAATACGTCATTCGCCCCAGTGCCAACGGGATTTGTTACCTTGAGCGTAACAGTTGAGCCTTCCAAAACAGCGTCGCCCGAATTCACCAGACGTCCTTCGGCGTCTTCAGCACTGATATTTGCACTTATCGTTGTTCCTGCAAAAATGACAGAGTAGCTAACTGTAAAGTAGTTCAGTACAGCACTTAGGTTCCCATTGCCATCGTCGCTGGCTATAGCACCTAAGTCTTCTTCTACCAACCGGCCATCAACCCAAACCTCATAAGTTCCATCCATAACATTCGCTGTGTATGTACCATCGCGATGATCGGCAAGAGGTATCCTGTTGCCTTTACTGTCTACCAGTTCCACCAAACGCCCGTCCCAAGCTTCTCCGTCCTTTGTGACAGTGATGGTGACAACTATCGAACTGCTTGAGTAAACGATATAAATCTTATTGGTAGTCGGATTTATGTTCGGATCAAAAGCGTTAAAATCAGACCAGGGTATAACTGCATTTTGGTCGAAGCCGGTACCAGTATTATCCACATAGTATCCAATCGGTATCCACACAACATCGGGGACAAATGGATCAGGTATATAAGGAGATGGAGGAAAATATCTTCCGCCGCTTGAATAGAAAGGATTGTATCCACCGCTTGGGCTCAAAGGAATATCAATAACGTCGTCATCCTGCGGCAAAGAAAAGAACGGGCTTCCAATAAAAAATGGGGTGCCGTCCTCTTCAACAAACTGAATAAGCAGATTTAAAAACCACTTTGAATTCTTTTCATAATAAACGGTGTAATTGTGCAATTGGTTTGAATCACTGTATTTATAAGCGTTGCTTGAGATGCTTGTAAGAAAATCTCCATCTAATATTATGGGTATTCCTCCCGGCGGCATGAGGTGACCGGGGGGCACAAGTGGATCAGAATTCGCGGGTTCAGCGGAACCCCCATTAAAGAGAACAATGGCATACCAGTTATCGTCATATTGTGGACGAGTCTTAAAAATGAAACTGTCGTATCCGAAAGGCAATAGTATTTCGTTTACAACAATGTCTGTGGCTTGCCCATCTAAATCATAGGGTATCCCATACGGGCCTCCAGCTATTGGTGCGTAATCGTATAGCAGATATTTATTAGTTACACTGCCGCCTTCTACGACTACCCCCCTCTCATAAACCGGGAACACGGTATAGATATTGTTTACGTCAACGTAGCCAACCTTAACCCAACTGTTTCCAGTGCCCTCAGAAAATTCAGCATAAAACCAGTAACGGCCGTTCTCCGTCACCGTCATTGCATAATCGTATTCAAGATTATTGTTGACATCGGTGCTGTCCACCAAAGCGAGTATCTGCCCGGTTCCGCCAATGCCCTTATTGGCAGGATTAGCACTTGTGTAAGCGGCAGCAAACCCGATTGCGTCGTAATCGCCCGCGCTGTTTAAAGGCTCACGGAACCACTTCACACCGGTGATTGCCTTACTAGAACCACCATTGGGATTCAGAGAATTTTCCAGTCTCAGGTTGATAGTGACTTTGTCGTCGTAACTTACGCCATCGTAATAAACTTTATCATCGGTATCCTTTCCCACCGTCAGGCGCACGCGACCCATCGTGATGACTAAAGTGTTATTAAAATTAGTGTAATTATTGGCATTGACACCAACGCCATTTGTCGGACAGAGTGAATCGCTGGCGTTAACCGTATAATTTTTTCTGACGCCTACAAAATCCTTAACATCATCTGAATATTGATAATTTACATCTATGTCTGCATCAAATGTTTTAGTAGCAGCCCTAAGCCATACCCATGCCACGCCATTCTCGTCTGTTACTGCCACATACGTCGAAGGACTTTTTGTGCCTGAGTTTTCAATGATTATCTGTGCGCCAGGAATCGGACGGCCGAAAGCATCCTGCGTCAATACTGCAACGCAATATAATGTGTCTGGCGCGCCAAAGCTGCTGCCGTTGGTCGCTGGATCATGAGAGATAGCACCGGTGCCAGCATTTGTCGGATAAACACTGCCTCCGGTAATCGTTACAATCCCGGCGGGTCCTGCGATTATATTGGTTACTGTCCCGCCATGACCTATGGCCACCGAAGCTCGGGTTCCAGTTACTGCGGTTCCTGGGAAAGCAACTGCTGTTTTAGCATATACTGTGCCCCCATAAACATAGGTATTCCCGCCTGCGGGAGCAGCCTTGGCATTTGATGCTACCGACGCAGCGCCACCGATGCCAGCGCCAAAATCGCTATACGCATATACTATTCCGCCATAAATATAAGTATTGCCGCCAACTCCGCCGCAAGGACTGGCATTGCCAGTGTCAGCACCACCACCAATCCCCGCTCCAGCACAGCTTACTGCTATAAGCGTTCCGCCATATATCCTTGTGGTGCCACCAGCACCTCCATTGCCTTTGTTACCCCCTCCACCACCAATCCCCGCTCCGCCTTCGGAAGTTGCGTTGACAGTACCACCACGTAATTCAAAAGTGCCGCCATTAGCACCCATTCCTCCGCCGATTGCTGCCCCGAAGAAAGAAGTGCAGTTCCCGGTTGCTAATCCAGTTATCACCCCAGTCGCAGTAGCATTTACAGTAAGACTGTTTCCGCCATCAACGATAACCGTGCCCCCGGCATTGCCTGATGCACCGCCGATGCCCGCACCTCCATAGTGCCCCCCAGCGTTCAGTGTGCCTCCCCCCTCAATCCTCAAGGTCGCTGTTGACGCAAGCTGAATACCAGCCATTGCGGCTGTATTCGTGCTCGCAGTATTACTACAGGCAAACGTATTAGTAGTGCCTTGTACGACATACAACGTAACTTGTGCAGTGCCGTTTATTATCAATTGTGAAGCTGTGGCCGTTCTGGTTGTGCCGTTTAACACCAATACGACATTGGTGAGGCCGGTGTTAATGGTAATAACACCAGTGCCTCCCGTCACCTCATACACTCCGTTTGCACTGATCGTTTGATTCCCGGTGGCAAGCACACTCGTGATGGTGTAGGGGCCAAACGTGTCATTCACAGCTGCTTTTGCCCGAAACGGCATCAACATGCCACTGGGAAGTAGCCCGATGCACATTATCATGGCGAGCACAACCGCTAGTGCTCGCCTGCCTAATCTCTTTGCCTTGCTCATGGTGGAACCTCCATTTTTCAAACGTGGTTTAAACCTATATTTCAAAACACTGTCAGCTATAGATAAGGCTTTTTTCTCCATGGTCAAATAGCTTTCTATTTCAGTAAAACAGGCAACGGGACAACAGAGGAATATTTATCCTCAGTCTTATAGAAAAATAAGCGGCAAATAAGTATATATGCCTAGAATGATTGCATAGCACCATGCCAGATAAGTGAATAGGAGGAGTATGCGCCATATAAGCGCCCGTGTGACAGCAAAACGAATACCACGCGATAGCCACGGCAAAATGAACGAAATAACGCGCCCGATTTTATCACAATTCACGAGAAAATGCTAACGAACGTCAGTTTGGACTGCATAACCTGTATGGCTTTCGGTCCCCAATGGGATAATCCTTATTGCGTACAATAAAGCACCAAGCATGCCAGAAATCATGCAAGCGGGTACGCACTGCAAGGACAATGTGTTGTCGCTACCCATAATTCTCAGCAGAGCCCGCTGGCTAACCAGATTGCCCAACTCAACCCAAATGCTCGAATTTACACAAGACGATCTTATTTCCATATGTTGTGGCAATAGGAGTAAAATTGACTCTGGTAGAGGCATTTGCCGTTACTGACAATGAGATTGTTGGTTTATCATAAAAACCCGAAACTAAAAAATTCACGATGCCAGCATTTCTAGTTACACCTAGCGAGGTACTTGCCGACTTTCACCATTATAAAAATAACTTAGGCGCAAAACGTATTGTGATAAGGAATTCTTGAATGCTCAATATTCTCTTTCTCGGTCTGATTAGTTTTTTCACAGATCTCAGCACCGAGATGGTCTACCCGCTGATACCGCTCTATCTTACCTCGGCTTTCGGCGCAACACCCGCGCTTGTAGGCGTGATTGAGGGTATAGCTGAAAGCGCAGCTAGTTTGCTAAAAGTGTTCAGTGGTTATATAACCGACCGCTTTCAGACGAAAAGGGCAATAGCGTTCTCCGGTTATGCAACAGGAGTTTTTTATAAGCTGGCTTTGTTACTTGCCGGTTCGTGGGCAGGTATCTTAGGTGCACGCGTGTTAGACCGCATAGGTAAAGGCATACGCACCGCACCGCGTGACGTGTTGGTCAGCGAAAGCGCAGACAAAGGAAGCGCCGGCAAGGCATTCGGTCTGCACAAGGCATTAGATATGTCGGGTGCCGCCCTCGGCATCCTAATTACATTTTTCATCCTGCGCAGCATGGAGGGTGATTTCGATTATAAAAATTTGTTCTTGTTGTCCATGATCCCCGCCGCTTTAGGGCTGTGTATGTTCTTTTTCATAAAGGAGAAAAAAACACCGCGTCCAGCAAAAAACAGGGAGGCGTTTTGGAAAAACATCGGCAAAGTCGATGGGCAGCTACGTTTATATTTGCTGGTTGTATTCCTCTTCACGCTCGGCCATTCATCAAATGCCTTTATGCTACTCAGGGCAAAGTCGGTCGGATTCGATGACGTAAACGTAATCCTGTTGTATTTTATTTTCAATTTAATAGCAGCCATCCTGTCCATGCCGCTTGGCAAGCTATCTGACCGCATCGGGCGAAAGAGGCTACTGGTGCCCGGATATTTAGCGTTTTCTCTGTGTTACCTCGGATTTGCCTTTGCATCAAGTCAGTGGATGATGGTGGCGGTGTTTGTGATGTTTGGCGCCTATACTGCCATGATTGCCGGGGTTGAGCGAGCGTTCATTGCCGAAATCTCGCCGCCGGCACTTAAGGGCACAATGCTCGGCCTGCAATCAACCATAGTGGGCATTGCCTTACTGCCGGCCAGCGTGATAGCCGGGGTGCTATGGAACGTTTTTGGAGCGGCTATTCCATTTATTTTCGGAGCAGGGTTGTCCTTGTTAGCCGCTCTACTCTTGCTGTTGTTTATGAAAAACAAGACAGCCCTTCCAGTTGAAATACCTGCTTGACACTCCGTGTATCCAGTACACCCGCATCACCCGTCAGCTAGGCATTGCCAAGCTGTTGTGCAACCGGCTACAATCTCATTAGACTCGACTATGACAAAGGCTATAAAGCCCACTGCCCGCAACTACAACCCATTCACTTGGGGAACACGCACGTATGTCATGGGTATCATTAACCTCAGCCCAGATTCTTTCTCAGGCGACGGCATCTCTTCCGTCGAGGATGCCATTGCCTTGGCTAAACGCATGGAAGCAGAGGGGGCAGATATAATTGACATTGGTGGTGAGTCCACCCGCCCCGAGGCAACTCCCATCTCCGCCGAAGAAGAGATTCGGCGGATTGTGCCTGCCATCACGCGCTTGTATCGCGAGCTAAATATTCCGCTCAGCATAGATACTTACAAGTACGACGTGGCTCGTGCTGCCATTGCGGCAGGAGCGACTATCTTAAATGACATAAGCGGGTTAAAAACAGACGCACGGCTTGCCGCTCTTGCCGCAGAGCACAACATTCCCATCATCGTCACTGCCAATCAGCGCGGCAGGCAAATAACCGGCGATATCATGACCGAGGCCATCTCAGATTTAAGACGTGCCGTGCAGTACTGCAAAGACGTAGGCGTTGCTTCCAAAAACATCATCGTTGACCCCGGTCTTGGTTTCGGAAAAACGACCATGCAGAACTTAGCTATCATCAACCGCTTAGAGGAGCTGAAAGTACTGGGCTGCCCTATCATGATCGGCCCGTCGCGCAAGTCCTTCATCGGCCTCACCCTCGGTCTGCCCAACGAGGAGTGCTTGGAAGGCACAACGGCGGCGGCTGTCATAGGTATCGCCCGAGGTGCCGATGTTGTCCGGGTACACGATGTGAAGCAAATGGTGCGAGCGGCACGCCTGAGTGATGCCATTATCAGGGGTCGCTCATGATTAGGCTGCCTCATCGAAAGTCTAACGCTCAATTCAAAGTCAATTATCAGGGCGGAGTCTTTCTACCGCGAATGGTTTTGCGATGAACACCAAGCCTGTAACCGTTTATCTAGGCTTAGGGTCAAACTTGGGCAATCGGCGCAACAATTTGGCACAAGCCCTTGAGTCGCTGGCACAGCAAGTGAGAATAATCCGATGTTCCTCCGTCTATGACACCGCGCCTAAAGAGAACGCCGACCAGCCGCGATTCCTCAATATAGCGGTGCGTGCCAAAACCTTGCTTTCACCGGAGAAACTCCTCGAGCTAGCAAAGCGCATAGAGGCCGGGTTGGGGCGCACGGGGGGGCTACCCAATAGTCCGCGTCCGATCGACATCGACATCCTTTTCTATGGAAATTTAACCCGGCATAACCCAACCCTTATTATCCCCCACCCCAAGCTTACCCAGCGCTCTTTTGTACTCGTGCCACTTGCCGAGATCGCCCCCCACCTCAAGCACCCTGTTACTAAAAAGAAGGTGCGGGAAATGCTGTGCGAGTTACCCTTTGAGAAGCAAGATGTTGTAAAATACGAGGAGGGAATCGATGTATAAACTTACCATAGAAAGTCACTTCGATGCCGCCCATGCCCTGCGAGGGTACAAAGGTCGTTGCGAGAACACCCACGGCCACCGCTTTCGCGTGGTGGCACATTTTGCCACCCAGCGTTTAGATAACATCGGGCTTGGTTACGACTTTACAGAACTAAAAAAAGCCCTGAACGCCGTGCTTACACGCTTCGACCACACCGACCTAAGCCTTACGCCTCCTTTTGATACCATCAATCCCTCCTCGGAAAATCTGGCCGCCACTATTTTTAGTCTTCTTGTGGGCGCAACCAAAGACTTCCCGATTCGGCTTTCCTCAGTGGAGGTTTGGGAATCACCCGATGCCGGGGTCGAGTACTACCCCGATCATGAACCCTTCAAGACAGTTTAAGTGCCTACCACTCCTTGTAGCAAGGTTAGCATTCGAACAGTTATGGGTGGAGCTCAAAAGATTTGTTGGCGTGCCCAATCCAAAATGAGTCCAACCAAGCGCATGACGTATTGACAACATCTCGCCTATGGTTTATATTATCACGCTAGATTTGCCAAACCGGGGTCTTACATCCGGAGGGCGTGTTCTGCTTTTCGGATTGTTAAAATACGGCTAAAGGAGAGCTGGGTTCATGTTGACAAGGATTCTCGTTGTCCTGGTGATTCTCTTGGCTGCCACTGCGGCAGGTGTGTATCTCGCCTACAATCCCCCCACCAGTTTCAGTGCCATAAATGGGGCCTCTCTCTTCGATAACACTGTGGCCTGTTGGGCGCTGGTTGGCGTAGCTGTCGCCGGTTTCGTCTTCGGGGCCGCCCGGGCTCTCCTTAAGAAGAAGTCCGAGATTCAACGTGACGTGGTCACCCGACACGGCATCGGCTCATTCATTTCCCACTGGTTCACCGCTTTCGGCATCTTTGCCGCCATCGCCTCCGGTTTATTAATGGGTATGTACTTCGGTTTCTGGGCTATCGGGCCTTTCGCCTCCACACCAGGAGCAGTTGTTTCGCCCATTAATCTGCACTATTTCGCCGTCGTTCTCACTCTCTTCGGGGCATTCTTCTTCGTAGGCGATTACATCTTCAGCCGCAATTTTTCGCTCCTTATCCCTAACCTACAGGACGTGACCAAGGGATTCATCGGCAAATATTTCCTGCGCCGCCCATGGACACGCGAGGATAAATATCTTTCCTCGCAGAAATCGGCTTTTGTACCATATATCCTGATTGGCTTGATAGTTCTCATTACCGGTGCCATAAAAGTGGCAGCTCACATATGGCCTCTGAAATCCAGCTTTTGGGGCTGGGCTACCATCGCCCATGACTACTTCGCCGCTTTCATGATTCTCTACACCATTGTCCATGTCGCGCTGGTGGTTTTCCTTGGTCACTGGCCAGCTTTCTGGTCGTGGTTTACCGGCACCATGAAGACTCATGAGGTCGAACACGAGCATGCCGTCTGGTATGAAGATCTGCAGACGAAGACAAATAAGAGCTAACCGAGGCTGACCAGTACCACTGGAGCCAGGTTTAAAGGAGACTATAATGAAAAAAATCGCCGTACTGCTCGCCCTCCTACTGATGGTAACCTCGGTCGCCGTTGCTAGTTGCGGCAGGCTTGAGCCAAATGCTGGCATCATGCCTCGCCCCGTGCCCCATGACACAGGTATACCCTTTGAGAATTGCAACGTCTGCCACGTCGGTGACCAGCTTTCTGTGGCAAGTATTCCCCATAAAGACTTCACTAATGATTCTTGTACTCAGATTGGTTGCCACGGCCGCTCTGACAAGCCGTCGTCTACCACTCTGGTAGGGCCCGATGTCCAGCATGCCATTGCGTTCCCTTTTGACAATTGCGTTGCCTGCCATTTGCTTTCAGAAACAGGCGGCGCGATACCCCACGAGGGTCTTAGCAACGCCATGTGCTTAGCATGTCATTATTCGGCATCTAAGCCAGCGCCGCCGACAACACAGCCAACCAACCCCACTACTGGCCCAGTGCCTTCCACCCCAGTTGGATCAACCTCTCCCAGCGGTGGGGCGCCAGTACTTGATAAGCCAGCTGCGGCTTTAACGGGAGCTACCCACAACGCTATTAGTGCTGCCATGTGCTATATGTGCCACATGAATGATTATCCTGTGGCTCCCTCTTGGTCTGGGTCATCCCTAA
>CAYOAR010000049.1:0-6295 GCA_964402105.1 uncultured Dehalococcoidales bacterium | reverse complement strand
CCTTGCGGTAATAGCCGCTTTGACCATCGTGACATTCGGCGAGGTCGTCATCGCCCCGACCAGCCTGGCCGTAGTCGGTGAGTATTCGCCGCCCGGCATGCGCGGGCGTTATCAAGGCTTCTTCGGTATCAGCGAAACGCTGGGGGTATCACTCGGCCCATTTGTAGGCGGCATCTTGCTGGATGCCTTCCCTCAAAACAACCTCGGCGTATGGGGCACAATCGGCATCTGTGCCCTCCTCGCCGGAGCGGGCTTCATTCTCTGGGGCCGCATCTACAAAAAGTAATGCTGCCCGGCGGCATATCTCCGGCAGACACTAACCAGGAAAGTGCTCTGCATCGAGAAGGCACCCCTCAACATCTAGGGATGTGCTTCGGTGTTTATTTTGCTGGGAACGCGGCGCCGCCATTGCGGCTCGGTTTTCACCGCTTTGAGAAGACCGGGGCTGGTCGCCTTATGGCAAATCGCAACCTTAATCGTGCGGTGCCCACGCAGCATACAGCGTAATTAGCGACTGAGCAAGTCGCTTAAGAATGATGGTATCTTGCGGCACGGCTAACAAACCGCCGATAACGGGGCTTACGCCGACAGGAATGGGAAGAAGTGTTCGATGGCTGCAGCAACCCCATGATGCTCAACGTCATGCGTTGTGTACTGGCAGACTTGCTTGACCTCATCCGGGGCATCGCCCATAGCAACGGCATGGCCGGCTTCTTTCAGGAAGGGGATGTCATTCAGTCCATCGCCGATGGCGATGATCTCGGACGGGTGAGTGCCCAGTTTTTGAATTAAAAACCGGAGGGCGGCTCCCTTGGAAACCTCCGGGTGAGTAATGTTAAGAAACTCCGCATCCAGATAGGCCGGGGTATGCGCGATTGAAAAATTCAGCCGTCCGCTGAAATGGTCGGCAAAACCCTTGGCCTTGGCAGCTTCCTCGGGGCTGCCCACCACCATCTCCGCCTTAAGGATCCTTTCCTTGTCCCAAATACCATCAAAGTTCACAATATGAGGCTCAACGCGAAAGAAATTGCGGTGAATCTCATCAGACCAGTTCTCACGCTCGGCAAAAAAGATATCACGCGAGTACAGCTCCAAATAGATGCCCTCGCGGCGGCAATACTCCACCGCTTCTTTCACAACCTCCGGCAAAAGCGGCTTATCGTAGAGCACAACTTCGCCCCGAAGTACGTATACCAGTGCCCCGTCAAACATGATTTGGGGGGTGTTCAGTTCAAGCTCTTTGATGAAAGGGAGGGTGGTCTGGAGTATACGGCCGGTACAGAGCACCACGGGCACAAAGCTTTGGGCAAGACGCATGACCGCGGCCTTGTCCTCTTCGGCAATCTTCCCGTTCCGATCAACCAGTGTCCCGTCAAGATCAATTACTACCAGTTTGTTCTTCAAAAAACGGCCTCCAACAGATGTTGTTTATGAAAGTATTATATCGTTATGGCCGCTTTAAGCGCAAACCAATATTATGTCATATGTTTCTTGGCAGGAGTACCCCAAGTTAACCGCCCCAAACCCTTGACACGGCAATCTGGCCATTGTTAAACTGATGGGACTCCGCCATGGACCACCGACAGTACGCCCCTATCACCGCACGTTCCCCCCGCGCCGAAGCGCCTACTCGGCAGGGGCTGGTGACGGTATTCACGGGAGACGGACGGGGCAAGACCACTGCGGCTATGGGCACAGCCCTTCGGGCCGCCGGGCACGGACTGCGGGTGTTAATTGTCCTGTTTATGAAAGGGCCGGATTTCATCCACGGCGAGCTGTCTGCTCTTAAAACCGTTCCCAATGTCACGGTGCAGGGCTTCGGTGCCCCCGGCTGGGCTCAGCCGCACGGCGATAATGCCCCTCACCGGCTCAAGGCAGAAGAAGCCCTCGCTTTTTCAGAAGAAAAGATCTCATCCGGCGGTTACGACGTGGCTGTCCTCGACGAGGCGGTGAGCGCCGTAACATTCGGACTGCTGCCGCTGGGCGGCATCATTAACCTCGTTAAGACCCGGCCCCCCGGACTTGAGCTTATACTAACCGGGCGCAGTGCCCCCGCCGAGCTCATCGAGCTTGCCGACCTGGTAACCGAAATGAAGAGCATCAAGCACCCCTTCGAACGCGGCATCACGGCGCGGGCGGGAATAGATTATTAACCAAAACCGCATAAAATACAGAACGTCATTCAATATTAATTAGGAGGGTTTCATGAGGGTAACACTTAGCGTCATCAAAGCGGACATCGGGGGCTTTGTCGGGCATTCCGAGTCCCATCCGGACGTACTGGCCGAGGCCAGGCGCGCCATGGAAAAAGCCAAAAGCGACGGACTCCTTATAGACTACCACGTCACCAAGTGCGGCGATGATGCCCAGCTGGTGATGACCCATACCAAGGGCACCGACAACAAGATCATTCACGAGCTGGCCTGGAACACCTTTGTTTCCTGCACCAACGTTGCCAAGAAACTCCGCCTCTACGGGGCGGGGCAAGACCTCTTAAGCGATGCCTTCTCCGGCAACGTCAAGGGCATGGGGCCGGGTCTTGCCGAGATGGAGATCGACGAGCGCCCCTCTGAGGCCGTCCTCTGCTTTATGGCCGACAAGACCTCCTCCGGCGCTTGGAATATGCCGCTCTATAAAATGTTTGCCGACCCCTTCAACACCATCGGCTTGGTTATTGCCGAGAACATGCACAACGGCTTTGTTTTCGAAGTCCACGACGTCATGCAGCACCGCAAGATTCGCTTCAGCACCCCGGAGGAGATCTACGATATGCTGGTCTTCATCGGTGCCCCGTCGCGCTATGCCGTAAAGGCCGTCTATCACAAAGACTCGGGCGATATCGGCGCCGTCTCCTCAACCCAAAAACTGGCCCTCCTGGCCGGCCGCTACGTGGGCAAGGACGATCCCGTCTGCATCGTACGCACCCAAGGCACCTTCCCGGCAGTGGGAGAGGTACTGGAGGCCTTCGCCCATCCGGTATTCGTCGAAGGATGGATGCGCGGTTCGCACTACGGTCCTTTGATGCCGGTATCGGTATCTGATTCCACCCCCACCCGCTTCGACGGACCCCCGCGCGTAATCGCCCTAGGCTTCCAGCTTGCCGACGGCAAGCTCATCGGCCCGCGCGATATGTTTGCCGATATTTCATTCGACAACGCCCGCCAGGAAGCCTTGGATGCCGCCGACCTGATGCGCCGGCACGGCCCCTTCGAGCCGCACCGCTTACCGCTGGATGAGATGGAATACACCACCATGCCTCAGGTTACCAAAAAGCTCCAGCATCGTTTTGAGCCGCTGGAAGATTAAGCTTTGCCCCGCCTTCTTCTCGCCACCAGCAACGCCGGCAAGCTCTCCGAACTGCGAGAGCTCTTTGCCGGCGTTGCTTTTGAGCTTTTAAGCCCGGCTGATATCGGGCTTAAACTTGACGTTGCCGAAACAGGAAGCACTTACGCCGCCAATGCCCGCCTCAAAGCCCGCGCGTTTGCCAAGGCCTCGGGGCTCTTGTCACTCGCCGATGATTCGGGGCTGGAGGTTGACGCTTTGGGAGGTGCCCCAGGGGTACTCTCCGCTCGCTACGCGGGCGTAGGGGCAACCGATACGGCAAGGGTGTCCTTTTTATTGGATAAGCTAAAAGGGGTGCCTCAAATTGAACGCCGTGCCCGCTTCATTTGCGTCATGGCCCTTTCTGCCCCGAGTGGTAAGGTGCGGCAGGCAACCGGCAGCTGCCGAGGCTTAATCACCTTTGAGCCCAAAGGCGGATGCGGCTTCGGTTATGATCCCATCTTTTATTTTCCAAAGCTCAAAAAAACCATGGCCGAGCTCCCCCCGGAACTTAAAAACACCATCTCTCACCGCGCCCGAGCCGCGAGGCGCGCCCATAGGCTTTTACTCACCGAAGGCGCGGCCCTTAGCACTTGAGTCCCCAGCCATACGGGGTATATACTAAGACGCTAACCAAAATATAGGGGGTCACCATGAAACTGTCATGTCTTCAAGAAAACCTAAGCCGCGGCCTGAGTCTGGTAGGACGCACTGCCGCCACGCGCACCACATTGCCTATCACCAATAACGTCCTGCTCTCCACTGACCAGGGGCGTCTTAAACTCGTCGCCACCAACCTGGAGCTTGCCGTAAGCTGCTGGATAGGCGCAAAGATAGAAGCGGAGGGCACCATTACGATACCCGCCAAGCTCCTAACCGAGTTCGTAGGCAGCCTCCCTGCCGACAAGATAGATTTGGCTCTCTCCCCCTCCGGGAAGACCATCAACTTAAAATGTGCCCGTTTTGAGGCGCGCATCAACGGCGTCGATGCCAAAGAGTTCCCGCCCATCCCCAAGATCGAAGACGGCATCGCCACCAAGGTAGAACTGCAAGCCTTAAAGCAAGCCATTTCCCAAGTGGTATTTGCCGCCGCCGCAAGTGACGCCCGTCCGGTGCTTACCGGCGTGAATGCCGAGTTCGAAGGCAAAACACTTACCTTTGCCGCCGCCGACGGCTTCCGTCTGGCAGTCCACAAGCTTCCTTTGGCAAAAGCAGTTGAGCAAAGGTGCGTTGTCATCATCCCCGCCCGCACCATGGCTGAGGTTTCCCGGCTGGCAGGCGATCAGGATGATACCGTTGAGATAAAGGTCAACGGTCAAAAGAACCAAATCAAGTTCCAGTTCAAGGATATAGAGATCGTCTCGCAGCTCGTGATGGGCGCATTCCCGCAATACTCGCAGCTCATCCCTCAGAGCTCAGATACCCGTGCCATCATTGACGTAAGCCAGTTCTTGCGTGCTACCCGCACCGCCTCTATCTTCGCCCGCGACGGCTCAGGCATCGTACGCCTCGTCGTAACACCCGGTGATGACATCATCCCGGGCAAGCTTGCGATCTCAGCCCGTGCCGAAGAGGTTGGAGATGATACCGGCGAAATCGATGCCGTGGTTGAAGGAGACGGGGCCAAGATTGCCTTTAACGGCAAGTACCTCACCGACCTGCTCAGTATGCTCAAAGAGACGCAGGTCGCCCTTGAGGTCACCACGCCATCAAGCCCGGGGGTCTTCAAGCCGGTTGGGGCCGACAACTACATCCACGTTATAATGCCGATGTTCGTGCAATGGTAGTAGAGTGCTCTTCTCGGAACAATTGCCTTTATTAGCGTTGTACCGTAGAAAACAATTGGCACCATCGTTACATGCTTCGTTGGGTTGTTAATTGCTAACAATGAAATTCAGCGAATTGGTCAGGCTTTTAGAGGAAAACGACTTCCGCATCATCCGGGAAAAAGGGTCGATTAGGTATTACAAAAAGAAGGGATTTGATGTGGTAATCCGCGTGGATTACCACGGTTCAAGAGAAATTCCAACTGGCACATGCCACGCTATATTAAAGGCAGCGGGGCTTAAGGAATAAGGAGTAATACAAATGCTAGATCTACGATACTCTCTTGTAATCGAAACTACCGACGATCCACTATTCTTTTCTTTCTATTCACCAGACCTAGAAGGTTTTACTGGCACAGGCAATTCGATTGAAGATAGTTTATATAAAGCCAAATGGGGCATACTAGAGCACATTGCTCTGCTCAAAGAACATGGGTTGCCGGTGCCTGCCAGAAATCCTAACCCCAGAGTTACAATTCAAAATGAAAAAAGTGCACTAGTTACAAACTAGTCCCGCGCCTCACCCAATATTCCCCTGCTTGAGCATCGCTGTATCAACACAGGTTTGTGTGCTTCGCTCATCTAACCATCACCTCCCCCCTGCCACCAGAGGTGGCATATGGTGGCATATCACGCCTAGTTTAAGCCCTTGCTTACAACAGAGCACCTGACGGTTATGTCAGGTGCTCTGTTTGTTTGTGAGAGGTCTGGTGTTTCTGTGTCTTTAGCTGTTTGTCCTCTGGTAGCCCTTGTTGTCATCACGTCTGTAGATAAGGGTGATGACCAAGAGTTCGGCGAGGAGGATGACGGCGTTAACAATGGTCCAGAGGTCCACCCATCCCATGGGGAGATTCATGTCTTCGGTTAAGAAGAAGACGATGAAGCTGGCGATGGCTAGTATGATGGCAATGATAAGCCAGAGGATATTGGTGGTTTTCTTCTCCTCTACTCCGTAGTTGTTCTCTTTCTTTCCGCTCCAGAAGAAGGAGCGGATTAAGACGAAGAGAGCGGTTATGGCACCGATGATGGCCAGTATGAGGTTAACGAGAGCCCAATATGTGTTATCTGTTCCGCTCTGCTGGTTAGGGTCGGTAGTAGGAGGAGCAGTGGTTGTCACCGTTGCCCACATCGTGGCGGGAGGGGGTGTT
>CAYOAR010000048.1:0-2041 GCA_964402105.1 uncultured Dehalococcoidales bacterium | reverse complement strand
GACAGCACATCCCGGTTATTTCCCTGCCTGAACTTTGTCCCCTTTGTATTTGACGCACACGGCGAAAATGAGGACTGGGCAGAGCTCAAATGCGCTTTACGCCTGCTGGGCTCCGGTGCGCAAGGGCATGGGCTCTCGGCTGGTGGATTTTTCAGTGCCGATGAAAGCGGGTGCTTCGTTAACCTTCGAAATAATCCAGCAGTGTTTCGCAATGCAGGCGGGATAATTGAAAGGTTGATGCCTTAGTAGTTTGCATGCACGTCTCTGTACTGATGTCGCACGCACTATATAGCCGGTCATTTCCTAGCTTGATAATCAGTGAATTACAGCCTGGGGCATGCAGCCTCATCAGACCGCGAATTTAATTGATTTCGCCCCTTTCTTCCATCCCGCGATATCTTTCCTGAGCATCCTTAATCGCCGCTTGGGCCGCCGCAAGCCCATCCCAGCCCTCAACCCCGGTCTTCTTGTGCTCCAGCTCTTTATAAACCTTGAAAAAATGCTCAATCTCTTTTAGGAGATGCGGCGGAACGTCGTCCAGCGACTGAATATGATTCCAGAGGGGATCACCCAAGGGAATGCATAATATCTTGGCATCAGGCCCCTTCTCATCATGCATCTTGAACACCCCGACCGGGCGCACGTCCATTATGCAGCCGGGGAACGTGGGCTCCCACACAAGCACAAGCGCATCCAGCGGATCGCCGTCCTCGGCCATGGTTTCGGTAATAAAGCCGTAGTCACTGGGATAGTGCATGGCTGAGAAGAGCATGCGGTCGAATTTTATAATGTGCCGCTCGTGGTCATACTCGTATTTATTGCGGCTGCCCTTAGGTATCTCGATCATTACCGTTAAGGCTTGAGCGGTTTCAGGCTGTACCATGCTATGCCTCACCTGCAGTCGCATTATCAGGCTCTGCAGTTTCTTTCATGCGATATTGACGATAGCGATAGAACATGAGCGGAAAACAGATAAGTGCTGATACAAGCCCAATGAACTGCGCCTGCTCCAAGCCAAAGAGGAATTGGTCGTTGATGCGCAGGAAACCGATGCCGAGACGCCAAAGCCCATAGGTGCCCAGATAGAAAAGGAATTTGGCTCCGTCTGGTTTGAATTTGTTACGAAAAGCTAAGATAACACCGAAAAGCGCCAGCAAGAAGATAATCTCATAGGCATGGGTTGGATGCACAGCCTGATGCATAAACTCACCCGCATAGCAGCCGGGGTGGGTATAAACTACCCCCCACGGCAAATCCGTCGCCAGTTCACCAAAACAGCAACCATTGATAAGGCAGCCTACCCGCCCAATGGCCTGTGCCAAAATAATACCCGGGGCAGCAATATCAGCCGCATAAGGATAATCCATTTTAACGAAACGAGAATATATCCACACACCCAGCGCCGCACCCAAGATAGCCCCATAGACGGTAAGACCTTCCCCGCCGATAACGCTGCTTAAAGAATGCCGATAAAGCTCCCATTGGTCAATCACGTGCAACAAGCGCGCGAAGATAATGCCCGACGGAATGCCAACCAAAGCCGCACCTAGCATGGTATCAAAGCTGATTTTAACTCCGCGTCTAATCTGCCAGGCAGCCCAGCCGATTAGCACCGATACCCCCATAGCCATGGTAATACCATACCAACGCACCATCGCACCGCCAATGGTAAAAGCAACGGGATCAACGCCTATCGTAATGCCCATGTTTCTTTCCTCAAGGATAAATTTCGGTACTCCGACTGGGGCGAGGCTACACCCTATCTTGCAGTATCAGGGCCCCTTAAAAGCGCCCCCAAGAGAATAATCGCTGCCCGCTTGTCCAGCGGCTTGTTGTTATTGCCGCATTTCGGGGACTGGATACAACTCGGGCAGCCATCCAGACAAGGGCACGCCTCAATCGCTTTCAGAGTAGCTTGCCATACCTCCCCTACTAAGTCAACCCCCCGCTCGGCAATGCCCACACCCCCGGGATGGGCATCATATATAAATACCGGCGCCCGGCCAGTGCCGTGATGCAGCCGAGTGGAGAGGCCGCCGAT
>CAYOAR010000047.1:0-4826 GCA_964402105.1 uncultured Dehalococcoidales bacterium | reverse complement strand
TAATCTCTTTTCTTGTAGCCATTGATGCTTTTTCGCTCATCTGCTCCTCCGGATTAACATCGTATGGAACAGATTTTCGGTGCTATTTATTTATGACGCAACGATCCATATTTCAGTGCTATTAATTATGAGGCAGCGCGTCCGGTTGACGTTGCTTGCAGATAAATGATATATTTCTGCCTTATTCTGTTACTATCAGCCCGAGGAGTCGGCATTGTTCGAAAGGTTTCTCTATATCGCTCTCTTTCTGCTGATTATTCTGGCTTTTGCCGGGCTGATGCTCACCCTGCCGGTCGCGTTGCGCCGGCTTAAAATCGTGCCCCATAAGCCCAATCCCGCCAAAAACGCTACCTACGAGTGCGGTCTGCAAACCACCGGGCGAAGCTGGGTACAATATAACCCTCGCTACTATTTCTTCGCTCTCATGATGGTCGCCTTAGACGTTATGGCCATCATCATCTTCCCCTGGGCAGTGAGGTTGCGTGAGCTGGGCACGGCAGGACTCGTGGGAGCATTCGTCTTTATCGGCATTGTCGCCTTGGGATACGCCTATGCTTGGCGGAAAAAGGTGCTCGTATGGAAATAATACCCGGCGACCGTTCCCACACCCAAGAACTTGACCGCGAGGAAGGAACAATTATTGAGTCACTGCGCGCCTTAAGCCGGGAGCGCATCCCTGATCCCGACGCTTGGATAGACAAAGAGCTTAGACGAAACGTCCTCACCACCACCACCGATGCCGTTCTAAATTGGGCACGCGCCGCATCCCTCTGGCCCAATATCTGTTTTACTGCCTGCTGCACCTTTGAGGTAGTAGCCACCTCTTCTTCACGTTTCGACATCGCTCGCTTCGGCATGGAGGTTCTGCGAGCCTCCCCCCGCCAAGCAGACCTTATGATAACTGCGGGCACCCTCACTTGGAAGATGGCCCCTCAGATACGTCGCCTTTACGACCAAATGGCCGAACCAAAATGGGTAATCGGCATGGGTGCCTGCGGCATCACGGGCGGCATTTTCCGCAGTTCGTACTCGGTGGTACCGGGCTACAACCACATCGTACCCGTCGATGTCTATCTCCCCGGCTGCCCGCCGCGCCCCGAATCCTTGCTCAACGCCATCGAGATGCTGCGCAAGAAAATTAAGCGTTCCAGCGCTAGGGTGAGCGAGTAATGACCACCGTAGCCAATATCAGCGAGTTCGTGCGTGCCTTGGGAGCAGATGCGACCGCATCCGGAGACTGCTTGATCATCAGGCCGGAAAACCTGCTTTCTGCAGCAAAACATCTTAAAGAGCCGATGGGGCTTGATTTTGAGTATCTTGACATGATCACGGCGGCAGATTACCCAGACTGTTTTGAGTTAATCTACCGCTTTATTTCTCTTAAGAGGAACGAGTTGGTAACCATAAAAACACGGGTGAGCAAGGACAACCCATCCGTGCCGTCTCTTACCCCACTGTGGCAAGGCGCCGACTTTCAGGAACGCGAGATCTACGACCTTTTCGGCATTGCTTTCTCCGGTCACCCCAATTTGCGGCGCATCATGCTCTGGGAAGGCTTTGAGGGATACCCTCTGCGCAAGGACTACCGCATTGACGCTTAAAACCGAACCATTCATCCTCAACATCGGGCCGCAGCACCCCTCGACCCACGGCGTCTTTCGCATGCGGGCAACGCTGGACGGCGAGGTCATGACCGATGTTGAGCCGGTGTTCGGCTATCTCCACCGCGGCGTTGAAAAACTCGTGGAAGGGCGCACTTACAAAGAGAATATCCCTCTTACCGACCGTTTAGATTACGTTTCAGCCATCAATAACAACTGGCCGTATGTTTTAGCCATGGAAAAGCTGGCAGGCATAAGCGTGCCAGCTCGGGCTGAGTTTATCCGGATCATCATGGGTGAGCTCCAGCGCATTGCAAGCCACCTTTTGGCGGTAGGATCGCTCCTTAACGACATGGGTGCTTTCTATACTCCTTTCATGTATATGTTCCGCGAGCGCGAAAAGGTCTTGGATCTTCTCAGCATGGTTACCGGCCAGCGCCTGCTCTACAACTTCATGCGCTTCGGTGGCGTAAGCCATGACCTGCCTGCAGAGTTTTTGCCGGCTTTGGATAAATTCCTTAAAGATATGCCCGGCTTTTTAGATGAGTACGACCGCTTGCTGGCCGGAAATGAAATCCTGCTCGCCCGCACTAAGGGTATCGGGCGTCTCTCCGCAGAGCTGGCTATTAACGCCTCGGCGAGCGGTCCGGTACTGCGCGGCAGCACCATTCCGTGGGATATCCGCAAAGCGGACCCCTACTCGGTCTACGACCGGCTTGAATTTGACGTACCGGTTGGAACAGTAGGTGATACCTACGACCGTTACCGCGTACGCGTAGCCGAGATGAGAGAGAGTCTGCGCCTTATCCGTCAAGCAGTGGCCCAGCTTCCAGCCGGGAAGACCCTTAATCCGGTGGCTCTTCGCATCCGCCCGCCGCGCGGGGAAGCCTACGCCCAGGTGGAATCACCTCGCGGCATACTTGGCTGCTACCTGGTTTCAGATGGCAGCGAGCGACCTTACCGCTGTCATTTCCGCGCTCCTGCCCTTCTAAACCTAAGCGCGCTCAGGCAAATGCTTATAGGTCAGAAACTAGCCGATGCCGTCATTATTTTCGGAAGCATCGATATTTCTATGGGTGAGGTGGACAGGTAGTGTTTAACTATCCGTCTGTGGCACCCGACTGGCCGGGCAACTTCTGGCTGCACGCCTTGATTTTAAGCGTGTTCCTAATCGGCTTCTTACTCGCTACCGTCATGGCCTATATTTGGGTTGAGCGGCGCGGCATCGGACGGTTTCAAGCCAGGCTCGGTCCTAATCGCGCGGGTCCTTTCGGCCTGCTTCAAGCAATTGCCGATATGCTAAAAATCCTAACCAAGGAAGATATTATCCCGACCAGAGCAGACAAAGTGCTTTTCTGGCTTGCCCCAGTGGCCGCTTTCGTACCCGTAGTGCTTGTGCTGGCAGTCATCCCCGTCTGGCCCGGCTTCCAGCTTGTTGATCTTAACACCGGCGTACTGTTTATCCTGGCGATAAGTGGTATCGGCACCATCGGAATCTTTCTGTCAGGTTATGCAGGCAACAATAAATATGGTCTAATCGGCGCTATGCGCGAGGCAGCCCAGCTGATGAGCTATGAACTGCCGCTCATGCTTGCTCTTGTCGGAGTGGTCATTCTCACCGGTTCACTCTCGATAAACGATCTTATCGCCGCCCAAAACGTGCCCTTTATTCTGGTGCAGCCGCTGGGCTTTGTGGTGTTCTTTCTGGCCACTCTAGCCGAGATAAACCGCAGCCCCTTCGATCTGGTGGAGGCTGACTCTGAGCTTGCCTCCGGCTTTAACATCGAATACTCGGGGATGAAATTCGCCCTGCTTTACGTTGTTGAGTATAGTGAAGCCGTGGTCGCCTCAGCACTGGTGGCGACCTTTTTCCTCGGCGGCTGGCGCGGTCCGTTTTTGCCGCCCGTTATTTGGCTTCTCATTAAAATGTTCGCCGTATTTTTCGTTATCATCTGGTTAAGGAGCACTCTCCCCCGCGTACGGGTTGACCAAGCGCTGGGCTTCGCTTGGAAATTCCTATTGCCGTTAGCCTTTCTCAACCTCGCTATCACCGCCCTCACGGTGGTGTTTTTACCGGACTTGCCCGTTTGGGTGGTTTCGCCGGTGTATATTATTATCGCCGCTGTAGCCATCATTCTCTGGGCCAGGCAATTTCGGCCGGGCAGGGTGAGCTATGAAAGATAGAATTATTGAGGAAAGAATTATAGATGACTAGGTATTTCGGCGGCGGCATCGCCCGAGGTATGGCCGTAACGCTGAAAAACTTCTTGCGGCGTCCGGTGACAGTGCGCTACCCGGAGGAGAAACCTGCTCTGTCGCGGCGGGAGCGCGGACATGTGCTGGCTTGGTCCGAAAAAGACTGCACCGGCTGCCACACCTGTGCCCAAAACTGCCCCCATGGGTGCCTTACTATCAAAACCGCATCTTGTGGCACGAAGTGGGCACCATCTGCCCCCTGCACCCAGCGCTGCCCAGCGGGAGTGGATGTGGCTCGCTATATCCGCGCCATTGCTGAAGGGCACCCCGGCGAAGCCGTTGCCGTGGTTAGGGAGCGCATCCCCTTCCCTTCGGTCTGCGCCTATATCTGCGCTCACCCTTGTGAAAGCGCCTGCACCCGTGGCGACATTGACGAGGCAGTGGCAATTCGCATGCTTAAGCGTTATGCCGTAGATAATGATAATGGTGTCTGGAAAATGGGCGCTAAGAACGCTCCCCCCACCGGTAAAAAAGTGGCGGTCATTGGGGCCGGCCCGGCGGGACTAACTGCCGCTTATTACCTTGCTCGCAGGGGGCATGGCGTAACCGTCTTTGAGGCATTGCCTGTGCCCGGGGGTATGGTTAAGGTGGGTATCCCCGACTATCGTTTACCCAAACATATTTTAATGGCTGATATTAAAGAGATTGTAAATGCCGGGGTGAAGATTAAACTGGATAGCCCCGTTGACTCCGTGCGCGCCCTTCTTGAGCAGGGTTTCCACGCCGCTCTAGTGGCTATCGGTGCTCACCAGGCACAAGGCTTGGGAGTGCCGGGCGATGGCGATCCGCGCGTACTGGGAGGCGTTGCTTTCCTTAAAGACGTAAGTTTAGGGCGGGAGGTTAAGCTTGGACGCCGCGTCGCAGTCATCGGCGGCGGCAACACCGCCATGGACTGCGCCCGCACCGCCCGCAGGCTTGGCTCCCGCGTAAGCGTCATCTATCGGCGCACCTGTGCCGAAATGCCGGCAG
>CAYOAR010000046.1:0-1582 GCA_964402105.1 uncultured Dehalococcoidales bacterium | reverse complement strand
ATTACCGACAAAGATGCCCCGATGCGCCTCGGCAATCACCCCTGCCAGACAGTGCCGGGCACACGGGCGGCGGCAGCCTATGGGGAAGAGAAAACGATTGCTCTGGAAAGGCATCGCTGCCGCTTTGGGTTAAACAGTAACTACCGCGGCGTGCTTGCTCAAGCCGGGTTGATCTGCAGCGGACTCTCGCCGGATGGGCAGCTTACAGAGATTTGCGAGCTTGCCGACCATCCATGGATGGTGTCATGCCAGTTCCACCCGGAGTTTTTGTCTCGGCCTAACCGGCCCCATCCGCTATTCAGGGATTTTATCGGAGCTGCCAAAGACGTGCTTCGCGAGGGGGCGCAGCCGGCTCTGCCGCTTGCGTCTAAGGAATAGCCCAGGGAAAGCCGGAAACAGTTGCCAAGCATAAAGTGAGGGGATGATACCGGAAACTTGTTTTCAAGCAATAGACTCAATGATGACGGTGATATATATAAATGAAACTCTTTCTTGACACGGCTAACCTAGAACAGATAAAACAGGGCGTGAAATGGGGCGTTTCCGGCGTGACCACCAACCCCACCCTCGTCGCAGCGGAAGGAGCTAAGGACTACAAGAGTCTAATACAGACTATTTGCGCCATTGTGCCGGGGGAGGTTTCAGCCGAGGTAACCGTAGAAGGGGTTGCGGCTATGACCTCTCAGGGGCGGGAGATTGCCGGCTGGCACGAGAACGTGGTTGTCAAGGTGCCCTGTACGCCGGATGGCTTTGAGGTTGCCTCAAAGCTTAGCGGGGATGGTATCAAGGTGAACATGACACTATGCTTCTCGGCAAGTCAAGCTCTGCTGGCAGCCCTCTGCGGGGCTTATTTTATCAGCCCTTTTATCGGCAGGCTGGATGACATCGGGCAGGACGGTTTAAATTTACTTTCTGAGATTATAAACATATACGAGAGCGGCGGCATTGATACGCGGGTGCTGGCTGCCAGCGTGCGCCATCCATTGCATGTACTGCAAGCCGCTTCGCTGGGTGCTTATGCCGCCACCATTCCATTTAAGGTACTGGAGCAGCTTACCAAACACCCTCTTACCGATATAGGGAACGCGCGTTTTCTTGCCGATTGGCGCGGCAAAGGCGCCGCCGCATAAAATCACAATTTCTAAAGCAAGGTTAGACCTGAGATAAAATGCCCGAAACAGCCCAAATTGCGAATATGTCTTTATTGGTGGGTACCCAAAGCACAGACCTCATTGCCCGGACAGCGAAATAATTCTCGCCTGTAAAATTGATCCAGAGCTGCATTTAAGGAGAACTCCATGACAATCAAATCCCAATCAAGCGTAGATACCGAAGCGGCATCCGATCGAGAGGTGCCAATGACCGAAGATGTGCCCGGGGCATCCGAGCTTCACCCCGAGGCGCCGGTCGCAGCATTTGTAGAGGCACCGCGCCCAAGTGCTCCGGTGCAGCTGGATATCAAAAGCTTGGAGGCACGCAGCCGCGAAGATCTTATCGACATGGCGAAAGAGAGCGGCCTTACCGGCGTGACCGGCTTGAAAAAGCAGGATATCATTATGCGCCTGTTGCAGGCTCACGCTGG
>CAYOAR010000045.1:0-6188 GCA_964402105.1 uncultured Dehalococcoidales bacterium | reverse complement strand
GGCAAACTGTCGGTATCTTTTTGGTTCGGCCGAAGCTCTGCCGAAGGCGGCTTGTCGATGACTGACTGCGGGATGAGGTCATATCCTGCCCGCGCGTTACGATAGCCCGCCAGTTTATAAATAGTTGTCTTAGGCACGTCTTTTAAGATGGCAAACCCGCCCGCCATGTCGCCGTAGAGGGTGGCGTAACCCGTAGCCATCTCGCTCTTGTTACCCGTAGGAAGTACAAGCCAGCCGAATTTATTGGAGAGCGCCATGAGGAAGTTGCCGCGAATGCGCGCCTGAATGTTCTCCTCGGTGCTGTCCGTGGGCAGTTCCCGGAAGGCATCTGCCAAGGATGCCAGATAAGCCTCAAACACCGGCTCTATGGGGAGCGAAATAAGCCTGATACCCAAGTTTCGGCAGAGCTTCTCGGCATCAGCGATGCTGCCGGGCGAGGAGTAGCGTGACGGCATGGCAACGCCAACCACATTGCCATCACCTAGGGCATCAACCGCAACCGTTGCCACCAAGCCGGAGTCGATGCCGCCAGATACCCCCAGCACGGCCTTTTTAAAGCCGTTTTTAGCAAAGTAGTCACGCATGCCGAGCACCAAGGCGGCATAGATTTCCGCCTCATACCCAAGCTCAGGCACAATACGCTCCGGCAAGGGAGTCTTTACTGTCTGTATCGTCTTGCCCGAGAGGACAATAGGGGTGCACTGTTCATCTCGCGCTGGAGAGCATTCCCTTTTCGCCGGCTTAAAGTCAAGATCGGCAACCACCAAATCTTCATCAAATGGCTTGCCGCGCGATATCACCCGTCCGTCCCCGTCAACAATGAGACTAGCCCCGTCAAACACCAGCTCGTCTTGTCCTCCCACCAGATTGACATAGGCAATGGCGGTCTGCGCCTCACGCGCGCGACTCATAAATAATCCTTCCCGTTCACCAGCTTTGCGGTAGTGATACGGTGAGGCGCTGATATTGATGATAAGCTCTGCCCCCGCACCGGTTTCTGCGGTGATTGCCCCATTGGTGCGCCAGACGTCCTCGCAGATTTTCACACAAAACGATACTCCCCCCAAGATGAAAACAGGGCACTCGCTGCCCTCGGTAAAGTAGCGTTTTTCATCGAAAACACCATAGTTAGGCAAAAAGTTCTTGTGATAAATGCCCGCGAGCTTGCCGTTGTGGATGATCGCTGCGGCGTTATATAGATGCTCCTCGCGAGAGTCGACGAAGCCTGCAACAATCGTAAGCCCCTTGGTATTCTCTGCTAGTCCCTGCAGATACTCAAGATTCTTCTCGATAAACTGGGGCTTTAAAAGCAAATCCTCCGGCGGATAACCGCAGATGGCAAGCTCGGGAAAGGCAATCAAGTCTATGCCAAATGCGCGTGCTTGCTCAAGGGCATTCTTTGCCTTTTTCAAGTTGCCGGCAAAATCGCCGACCGTGGTGTTTATCTGGGCAAGCCCCAGTCTCAGCGTACGTATACTCGCCATAGATGTAAGCAGTAATGCTAGGTGCCACGCGAGGTTTTGTCAACTGTTTCTCTTTGTCCCTGCCAAGAAAGCCTCGGCATGTTATTATCTACCAAGGCGTCACCACGCTAACGCCGCCAACAACAGGAGGGCAGACAATGATCGGGGCTATCATCGGCGATATCGCGGGCTCGCGTTTCGAGCGGGATAACGCCAAAACAAAAGAATTCGCGCTCTTTGCCCAGGGCTGCAAGTTTACTGATGACAGCGTGATGAGCCTCGCTGTCGCCAAGGCCATCCTTCAATGCAATGGCGATTACACCAATCTCGGAGACCTTGCGATTAAATGCATGCAAGAGATCGGTCGTTTGTACCCCGACTGCGGATACGGCGGAATGTTTAAACAGTGGATCTTTTCTGAGAGGCCCGCCCCATATAACAGTTTTGGCAATGGGGCTGCTATGCGTGTTTCAGCTTGCGGTTTCGCGGCCAAAAACCTAGGTAGCGCCAAGGAGTTGTCTTCCCAAGTAACCGAGGTCTCGCATAACCATCCGGAGGGCTTAAAGGGAGCAGAGGCAGCCGCTGTTTGCATCTTGCTTGCCCGTGCCGGTAAAAATATCAAAGAAATACGCGACTATGTGAACGAACACTATTATCCGATGAACTTCACCCTTGACGGAATACGAGGCAGCTACCGATTCAACGAGACGTGCCAAGAAACTGTGCCGCAGGCGATTACGGCTTTTCTGGAATCAGCATCATTTGAAGATGCCATCCGCAGCGCAATATCAATCGGCGGTGACAGCGACACCCTGGCGGCAATAACCGGGGGAATCGCCGAGGCTTACTACGGCGTTCCGCAAGATATGCGTTGCCACGCGCTGTCGTTTCTTGACGAGCGCCTGCGAGGAATTCTGGCCGACTTTGAGGCGGTTTTTCCAACCTAGCTTAGCATTGAACACTGTAGCTGCACCGGATATCGGAAAGATTAAGCTTGCTCCACAGTTAAGAGTGTAATTTCGCGCCTCACGAGACATACTTGCGGTGCAGTGCCGGTCTGGCTCTCCTGGAATAATCTGCCCGCTGCCAGCGCCTGCTGCAACAACATTGCCTGCCAACCCCAATGCCGGGGGATAGATATATAGCCGATTATTCTCCAGAGTGTAATCCCCAGAGGCCAAATTCTTCGTGAGGGTATGGAAAATGCGCTGAGTAAATATGGGATTGCGTGTTTCGGATACGCTGGCATCATTAATTCTAAGCGGGACAACCTCAAATGCACCCCGGCCCGCTATATCAAGGCAGTACCGAACCAGACAAGAGTCTTTCGTGCGGCTCCATCCCTGATCTGTAATAAAATTCCCAAGCCCATAGAATATAATTCCGCCGTTATAAATCTCAATAGGCTGTATTGCATGCGAATGGCTGCCTAGCACGATATTCGCACCGGCATCAATTAATTGCCTGCCAATTTCATTCTGGGATCCCGTAGGTATCGCGGTGTACTCGTTCCCCCAATGCATGTAAACGATGACAACGTCGGCTGCTGCAGCCGCATCAGCAACAACGCCGAGGTAGTTAGGATTCAAATATTTGGTGGAAAATACCCCAGGGGTCTGTTTACTGGCAGTAAGTCCTGCTTCGACTATATCAGAAACCGCAAGAACAGCAATCTTAACTCCATCATATTCCAATAATTGGTACCGCATCGCCTCGTCAATATTTGACCCAATGCCTACGTAGGAGATACCGGCTTGATCCACGGCCTCCATGGTATTCAAGAGGGCTTTAGCCCCATAGTCCATCATGTGGTTATTGGCAAAACCAAGCATAGTAAACCCGGCATTTTTGATGGCGGGGAGGCATTCGGGCCCGGCACTTAAATAGATTGACCTTTCGGCGAGAGTATACTGATCTCCTTCGTTGATAATCTGGTGCTCAAGATTACCTAAAACAACGTCACACCCGACAAAGAAATCGCTTACATACTGAAAACAGGCATCATACCCTTTTGCTCTGGCCGCACTCTGGACACCGCGCCCCATCATGATGTCTCCCACAAAGCTGGCTGTAAAAACAATATCAGCCCGCGTACCCCTCACCAAAGAATTAATTGACGCGTTTTGTGAAAAGCCGTTGATCGGCAGCAAATTGTAGCCCGCCAAGGCAGCACCAAGTACCATTATCACGAGGGCACAGGAGATAGCGCGCATCGGGGGATTGTGCTTTATCTCCCGCCAAGCACGCTGGTTTAAAGAGAGGGCATCCAAGGTCTCGTGCGTGGCCAAGCGAATGCGATATTCGGTATCTGTGCGAAATGCCGGCTGCTTTTTTATCCACGCTAAAACAGTATTCCAAATAGGTTTTTGGGGTGGCTGTCTTCGGTTAGTCATATACTTCGCTCGTTTAGGTGATGATGAAAATCAGAGATATAATCCCGAAAACGGCCGCAGTTGTCGGTATCAATGCGAACAAGGTATGTTTTACCCCTTGCTTAAAATAACAGTTGGCGATGAGGGCCGGCATCACCACCCCGATACCGCGCAGCTCGAACGTTGCAAACGGAATGCGCGGATAGGCAAACTCAAAGGCAAGGGCAAGCAAGACGGAGAGTATCATTATGGCAACGAAACGCTTTCTCCCGTAGAGCATCATGAACCTTGGCAAAATGTACTTCACGATGCCGAAGGTAATAAAAGATATGAGCAATACAAGGAGCGGGAGGGCAGGCGTATCGCAGATAAGAGCCATATACCCCGGAACGATTATACCGCCCGGAACAATGCCAAAAACCTCAGTTACCAAAAGACTCAGCGCCAAGCCGATGACAATGGCTATATAAAAATCGGAGATATACATTTCTTATTCGCGCTCCTGCATGAGATATTCCACCAAAAGTTCTGCATCTCCGTGGATATTGCCTACCCCAAAAATGAGGCGGTTGTCCATCAGTTCTTTTAGGCTGTGCACAATACTCTGCGGACTCATGTCTTCCCAGTGCAAATACTCTTTAACTCCCGGGAAACGCCCCCTATTCATCGCCCTTTGAACATGCTGAACGGACTGCCCCATGGCAATCAGCACAACGTCTTTCAGCTGCGGGAAAAACTCCTTTACAAACTGGTCGGTACGGTCAACGCGGTCCGAGCGCCCGTTAAAGAGAACAATCGGATTGGCAAGCGGGAGCTCATGTCTTTCTTGGATTAAATTCCAAATCTTAAGCGACGATTTCGGCTCATTGGCTGCAAAACCATTGACAAACACCGAATTTCTCCAGGTTTTTTTATTAAGATAATTTATGCGCAGCGCTCCGGGATCAGGAGCTGCTTTCAGCATGCCTCTCAGGGCAGTTTCGCTGTCGATGCCCAAAATATCCGCACACGCCAAGCCCAGTGCCACATTATCCGGGAACACAACATATTCAAATTGATCCACATATCCCTCAGGAACCCTGTCGGTGTCGGCAATCAAAACCTGAGTATTGCGCTCTCGCGCAATTTGAGAAAAGAATTCCGTATATTGGCCTTGGGTGGTAATAAGGTGGCCGTTATACGGAATCGAGCGGGAAAAAGCTTGGGCAACTTCATCGAGGGTAGGACCCATGACATCTAAATGATCCTCACGTACGTTGACGATCAGGGTGATATTTGCCATGAACATATCATTTTGGTAGACGTCTTGGTACTCGGGATGGATGGCCATGCACTCGCACACCAAAGCCTGTGCTTTCAGCTTAGCGGCGCGTCTGATTATCGCAGTTTGCTCTTTGATATTCGGGCCTTCCGGCTTGCGGACAATGGCCTCCTCGGTGCCTGCGGCGGGGTCGATAAACCTTGCGGCTGTCCCTGTTGTCTTGCCAATGGTACGGATGCCGGCTTCGTGGAGGATGCTGGTAATCAGTCTTGTTGCCGTAGACTTTCCGCGTATTCCATTTACATTTACCCGAATTCTTAGTTGGTCGACATACTTCCGGTTTCTGATTTTCTCGAACGAGCCTAAAGCCGCAAGTGTGGCAGCGCACAGAATAAGAATGACAAATAAAGGCATAGTGGCTTCTTTATCGATCAATTTCTATCGTTAATAACAAAAACCACGCATGCCCAATATACTCTTGTACATGGACATGCCATGCAACAAGCGCCTAGTATTCATATAAATGGTGGGTTGCTATCCATCATTAGTTATCCCACCGAACGTATGTTAATACGTCTTATTGGGAATTTCTGTGACGTTTGTCACACATTAAAAATATACTGTGGTGATTGCCGCGAAAGTTAATCGACGAGATTATATAGCTAGCTCCCCTTTGCCTTGGTCTGCAAAGGGGAGCTAGGTGCAAAAGAATATCAATTGAATCTTTAGTTAAAACACTAACAACACGCGACATCCCAAGCCATTATTTCAGTATCCTCATAAAAAGTCCCGACTTTGACAGAGTGCACATAGGTACTCCCGCTCGCATCCATAGTCCCGTACACCGTCTTGGTCACAGCCCAGGAAGTGTTGGTTCGCTTTTCGGCAGCGAACTTAACGGAGTATGTTATGCCTTCTCTGTCCGGCGGCAAATCCGGGCTGGTAGCCTTCGCAATAGCGAGGACTTCATCTACGGTAAATTTCGAAGTTTTGCTTGCGCCTCCGCTGTCAAAGCATGCAGGAAGAATAATTGCCACGAGGGCGAGAGCAAGAACCGCGGCTATTAGCTTTTTCATCTTTCTCCACCCCTTG
>CAYOAR010000044.1:0-7029 GCA_964402105.1 uncultured Dehalococcoidales bacterium | reverse complement strand
CCCCGTTGCGGCGACAATCCTCGCCGGGGATGAGTGGGGCGGCACCTCTATTATGCTCATGGACGAAGGGCTGGACACCGGACCGGTGCTTGCGCGTGCCCAGGTACGGATGCGCCCCTCTGACACAACAGGAACCCTTACGGTTCGTTTATCCCTTGTTTCCGCGCGTCTTTTGCTCGACGTGCTGCCGCGCTGGGTAAGGGGCGAGCTCACCCCTCGGCCGCAGGATAATGCCGAGGCAACCTACTTCAAGATGGTAGCGAAAGAAGCGGGCGAGATAGACTGGACGCAGCCTGCCCGCGAAATAGAACGCCGGGTGCGGGCATATCAACCTTGGCCGGTTGCGTATACGCACACCCAGGGCAAGCTGCTCAAGGTGCTTGAGGCAAGAGCCCTTGAGGTGAGCACTACGGTGCTGCCGGGCACGGTGGTTGCCTGGGGCGCGGGCTTTGGGGTGGCGACGGGTGCCGGGGTACTTGAGGTATTAAAAGTACAGATAGAAGGCCGTCAGGCTGTTGCGGGGGCGGATTTTCTGCGCGGGCAAAGGGGTTTTATGGGCGGGGTGCTGCCCTCGTAATCTGGATCCCGGCTCAGCTCCGGCTCAGCCTCGCAGCTAATTCCCCGGGTGTAATCTCCTCTTGGCTTGCCGCCTGCATATCGCGCAAAGTAACCACCCCTCTGGCTGCTTCTTCTTCCCCGATGATCACGGCATAGGTGCAGTTTTGGGTGTTTGCCAAACGGAGTTGGGCTTTTAGGCTGCGCGGACTGTAAGCGGAAATAGTGCCGATGCCGGCGCGCCGGAGGGAAGATGCCAAATGAATGGCGTGAGCGTGGGCTTCCTCCCCCACCCAAGCCAGAAAAACTTTAGGTTGCGGCAGAGGTGGCACAGGTACGTTTTGGCGCTTAAGGTTTAGGATGATGCGCTCAATGCCGGTGGCAAAACCGACCCCGGGGGTGGGTTTCCCGCCGATCTGCTCAATCAGCCCGTCGTAGCGCCCGCCGCCGCCGATCGTACTTTGCCCGCCTTCCTGCTCCGGCTGAATTTCAAAAACGGTGCGGGTATAGTAGTCAAGGCCGCGCACTAGGCCGGCATCAATGTTAAAAGGCAGCCCGAGCCGCTCTAGGTGGGTTTGCAGCGTAGCAAAATGGGTGCTGCAGCCGGCGCAAAGACAATCAACGCTTCTGGGAGCACCCCCGACCTGGCTCTGGCAGGCGGGGTTTTTGCAGTCTAGGAGGCGCAGGGTATTCTTTTTAAGGCGTACCCCGCAGTCCGTGCAGAGAGGCAAGGTTTGGAAATATTCTCTGAGCGCGGCAAGGTGCGTTGGCCGGCACTCGGGGCAGCCGATGCTGTTGATTTGGAGCTTAAGATCTTTTAAGCCCAATGCCTTGAAGAAACGCCACGCCATGTCGATTACCTCAGCATCTACCGAAGGGTCGGCATCACCGATGGCCTCGCAGCCGAACTGGTGATGCTCGCGAAACCTCCCCGCTTGGGGGCGTTCGTAGCGGAAAATGGGGGCGAGGTAATAGAGTTTTACAGGTTGGGGCAGGCTTGCCATGCCGTGCTCGACATAGGCGCGGCAGACAGATGCCGTACCCTCAGGCCTAAGCGTCATCTCGCCTCCGCCCAGGTCGGTGAAGGTGTACATCTCTTTTTCAACGATGTCCGTCCCCGCCCCGACCGAGCGCACGAAAAGCCCGGCCTCTTCAAAAACCGGAGTCTCAATACCCCCGAAACCGTAGAGCCGGGCGATCTCCTTGGCTACACCCTCTACGTAATGCCAATACGGCTGTTCTTCGGGTAAGATGTCCTGAGTGCCGCGCGGTGCCTGAAACATGCTCTCCCTCCCCAGTTCGAGGCTAGAATAGCGCATTGCCGCGAGGGTTGTAAAGGAAGACACAGTTGCGGATCGTATCGACTGTCCGTATGACCTATAGGGCTTTCCAAAACATGGTGTTGCATAGGGTGCGGCACCTTTATGCGGCATGAAGCATTTTTGTCTTAGCGATACTAATTTCACGAGGGAAGATATTGTTCGGGCTGGTTAAACCCCCGGTTTCGCGTTGTCTTCCGGGGCACTTGCAACGATTGTAAAACCATATTTTTTTGCGGCTTCTCTGCCACGTTTGTTAAAATGCGCTGTCGTTTCGGCATTGGTCATGCCTTTTGTTTCCTCGTCAATCTTGCGCCGTATTGCGTGTATTTCATCCAAAATGGTATCTGGTTGTTTCATAGCCAATCACTTTCGTCGGCGTCCATATATCCTCGACTCTATATCTTAAAATCGCATTGAACACACCTGTTGGTAAGCTGTGCGTTTTCAAAATTGCTATACTCAAAGTATGTCATGCCATGGAGGTGTTGGCAATAATTGATTCGTTGTTAACTGCACTTAAGCAGTGCCGTAATGTCCCGGTTTGTGCGTAATTATGGACGTTTCTTCGTAAATGACGTATAATCGAAACTATCCCCGATAAGTGACCTTATTTATTAAGTGACATAACACTCCCAAGGAGTAAGAAAATGGCGAGCCGATTTGATAAATTCTCAGAGAGAGCGCGCCGGGTTCTCAGCCTTGCGCAGGAAGAAGCCCAGCGTCTCAACCACAGCTATATAGGCACCGAGCACATCCTCCTGGGGCTGGTGAAAGAGGAAGAGGGCGTTGCCGCCCGAGTCCTCGTCGCCATGAACGTGAGTCTGCCCAAGATGAAGCAGGCTGTGGAGTATGTTATCGGACCGGGCGAGAAAACCGGAGCTGCCGGTACCGGTCTTACCACCCGCGCCAAGCGAGTCATTGAGCTTGCCATAGATGAGGCCCGCCAGATGGGCCATAACTATATCGGTACAGAACACCTGCTGCTTGGCCTTCTGCGCGAGAATGATGGTGTTGCCGCGGGGGTACTCGACAGCTTCAGCATTAACTTGGAACGGGCACGCGCCGAGATTACTCGCTTTTTATCACAGAGCGCTGCCCGCACCCGCACCACCAAGGTTGCCTCTAAGACTCCCACCCTCGACCAGGTGTCGCGGGATCTCACCGCCGATGCCCGCTCGGGCAAACTTGATCCGGTAATTGGGCGGAGCAAGGAGATTGAACGGGTAATCCAGATTCTCTCGCGCCGCACCAAGAACAACCCCGCCCTCATCGGTGAGCCCGGGGTGGGCAAAACAGCCATTGCGGAGGGGCTTGCCCACCGCATCGTTTCCGGCGACATCTTCGAGACCCTTGAGAACAAGCGCGTGGTTGCCCTTGATATGGCGGCGGTGGTGGCGGGAACCAAGTACCGCGGCGAGTTTGAGGAGCGCTTCAAGAAAGTTCTGGAGGAGCTTAAGGCTGCCGGCAACTGCGTACTTTTTATTGATGAGTTCCACACCATGGTCGGTGCGGGGGCAGCTGAGGGTGCGGTGGATGCGGCCAACATCTTAAAGCCGGCCCTTGCCCGCGGCGAGCTCCAATGCATCGGGGCTACCACTTTGGACGACTACCGCAAATATATTGAGCGCGACCCTGCCCTGGAGCGGCGTTTCCAGCCCGTGCTGGTGGAAGAGCCTTCTGTTGAGCAGGCTCTCGAAATACTGCGCGGCATTAAAGTGCGTTATGAGGAGCATCACAAACTTACCATTGAAGACGAGTCTCTTAAGGCTGCCGTTGACTACGCCGCACGCTACGTACCGGACCGCTTTTTGCCCGACAAGGCCATCGATCTTATTGACGAAGCATCTTCGCGTGTGAGAATACGCGAGCGTTCCAAGCCCGCCGACATCCGGCTGCGCCGGGAGAATGAACTTAAACTGCGCCGCGAGAAAGAAGCGGCGCTGGCAAGCCAGCAGTACGACCTTGCCGCTGAGAAGCGCCAGCAGGAGCTCCAAGAGGAAGAGGAGATCAAACTCCTGGAAACCGAGTGGCAGGCGAAGCAAAGCCAGGCCGCACCGCAGGTGAAAAAAGAGGACATCGCCCAAGTGGTCGCCATGTGGACGGGCATTCCCGTGGTGCAGATCGCCTCCGAGGAAACCGAGCGTCTCCTGAAAATGGAGGAGGTGCTCCATAAACGAATTATCGGCCAAGACGAAGCTATTACAAGCATCGCCAAAGCGGTTAGGCGTGCCCGCGCCGGCCTTAAAGACCCGCGCCGGCCTATCGGCACTTTTATCTTTTTGGGCCCTACGGGGGTGGGCAAGACCGAGCTTGCGCGCTCTCTTGCCGAGTTCATGTTCGGCAATGAGAATTCCCTCGTCCGCATTGATATGAGCGAGTTTATGGAGAAATTTGCCGTCTCGCGCCTGGTGGGTGCTCCTCCCGGCTACGTGGGTTTCGAAGAGGGAGGGCAGCTTACCGAGGCGGTACGGCGCAAGAGTTACTGCTTAGTTCTGCTGGATGAGATCGAAAAGGCGCATCCGGATGTGTTTAACATCTTACTCCAGATTTTTGATGATGGGCATCTCACCGATGCCAAAGGCCGGAGGGTGGACTTTAGGAATGCTATTATCATCATGACCTCAAACATCGGCGCCGAGCTTATTCGCAAGGGCAATACTATGGGTTTTGTCTCGCGTTCTGATGAGGCGAAGGTGCAGCAAAAGAGTTACGACCGCATGAAGGAAAACCTGCTCACCGAGCTTAAAAAGACTTTCCGCCCAGAGTTCTTAAACCGCATTGACGGCGTGGTGGTCTTCCATCCGCTGGAGCAGACAGAAATCCGGCAGATTGTGGACATTATGTTGATGTCAGCCACAAAGCAGATGGCCGAGAAGGGTATTACCCTCGTTGTCACCGAATCAGCTCGGGATTATCTGGGGATCAAGGGTTATGATGAGGTCTTTGGGGCGCGCCCTCTGCGCCGCACCATCCAAGATTTGGTGGAAGACAAACTCTCGGAAGATCTTTTGCGCGGGCGCTTTAAAGACGGTGATACCATCACCATTGATATGCCGGACGGGGCCGAGGGTCTCCAGTTTGCGGTTGAGTCGGCCAAAGAGGAAGCCTTGGTCGGCTAAGACAGCTTAGTTTGTTCTGCAGCAATGGGCTGGGCGTGTGCTCAGCCCATTTTTATAACAGCGAGTCGCTGCCGCCGGGGGCCGGTTCCTCGGCTCCCTGGGTAAGGCGCATCTCGGTGATGCGGCCTAAAATGCCCTCGAGCTTATCCGTGCGTGTTTCCGTCAGCCGCTGAAACTCCTCCTGAGCTTTTTCGATATGCCGCCCCGTTGCCTCCATGCATTTCTTGAACTCCCCCCACTGCTTTTCAAATTCGGCGAGGTAGTTTCTGATGGATGCCGCGGTCCGGCTCAGATTGAAGCTGTCTACGGCCTGGCGAATGACGGCCAGTATGGCGTAAAGGGTGAAGGGCGAGCACAGCACCACCCGGTTTTTTAGGGCAAAATCGATCACGTCATGATCGTGCTCATTAATAAAGCAGTAGACCTGCTCGTTGGGAACGAAGACCAGCACGTAGTCGAGGGTTTTCTCCCGGGGGTTGATGTAACTGCGGGTGGTGACCTCTTTGATGCGACCTCGCACGTCTTTTAAAAACCACTGCTTGTAGTCCTCGCGGGCGGTTTCAGTCTCAGCTGCGAGATATAACCTATAGTTGTCCCAAGGGAATTTGACGTCCATATTAAGTTTCAGATCCTGCGGCAGGAGGAAAGTGTAGTCCGGACGGGAGGCATCGGTTTCCTGGGTATGCTGTTTTAGGTAGTTAATTCCTTCCGCAAATCCGGCCAGGCGAAGCACGTCCTCGGCCATGCGCTCGCCCCACGCTCCGCGGGCCCGGCTGTTGCCAAGGGCACTTTGGAGTTTGAAGGTGGTTTCTTGCAGTTCTTTGGTCTGTGCGGCAGCGTTCCTAAGATTGGCGGTAACCTCGCTGAACTTCTGCCCGCTCTTGGCATCAAAGTCGACCACGCTCTGCTTGACTCTTTGGAGCTCTCCGCTTATGGACTCAAGGGCTTGGTCGATGAGTTTTTTCTTGCTGTCGAGCTCACCTGTGCCTGTTTGGGCTTGGCGGGAAAACGCCTCGCCCGCGAGTTTCAGAAACTCTGCCGAGTTTTGGCGCAGGGCATCCAGCGAAAGGGCAGCAAACGACCTCTCGGTATCCCGGCGATGAAGCCGCGTGATGAGATATACCAGTACTCCCCCCAAGATCAGCCCGGCGGCGAAGCAAAGCGCGGGGAGGGCTCCCTGCGATAGATTCATGCCTTCAGTTTAGGAGCACAGGAAGGATGTGTCAATTTGGAGGGGCTGCCGAAAAACAAAAAGGCCTAACCCGGCACCTATGAAAACTAAAAAGCCTTCTGGCAGTGGCATATTTTCCGCAGGGAGTTGCCCCCCCAGTATCGTCTGCGCTAGGGCGTTTCACTTCCGTGTTCGGGATGGGAACGGGTGGTGCCACCCTGCTCTAACCACCAGAAGACTATCTAGTCAATTCTTTTATGCTCTGGATTAAGCCTTGGGTAAAATCTATTAAATTGTTAATAACCGCCCCTGCCGGAACGGCAGGGAGTTCAAATATCTTTGGCTAATATCAAATCTGAAGCAAGTCAAGCCCTCGGCCATTAGTACCACTCAGCTGAACACCTTGCGGTGCTTACACCTGTGGCCTATCAAGCAGATAGTCTATCTGCGGCCTTTCTCCTCTTGCGAGGAAGGGAGCCCTCATCTTGGGGCCGGCTTCACACTTAGATGCTTTCAGCGTTTATCCGAACCGAACTTGGCTACCCAGCCATGCCGCTGGCGCGACAACTGGCACACCATATGTTCGTCCCTCTGGATCCTCTCGTACTACAGAGAGACCCCCTCAAGTCTCCGGACGCCCACCACGGATAGAGACCGACCTGTCTCACGACGGTCTGACCCCAGCTCGCGTGCCGCTTTACCCGGCGAACAGACGGACCCTTGGGACCTTCTCCAGCCCCAGGATGCGACGAGCCGACATCGAGGTGCCAAACTTCCCCGTCGCTGTGGACGCTTGGGGGAAATCAGCCTGTTATCCCCAGGGTAGCTTTTGTCCGTTGAGCGATGGCATTCCCACTTATTA
>CAYOAR010000043.1:0-1535 GCA_964402105.1 uncultured Dehalococcoidales bacterium | reverse complement strand
ACAACATGTCTGTTTCTATCGCGGCCTGTCCATCTTCGACTGTATCGAGTTTAATGACCGTTTCCGCTACAGTGATACTGCCGCCGAGGCAGCTTTCCTTGCCATGGATCTTGAGCACAGCGAACGAGCTGACCTTGCGCGCTTTTTCATTAACACCTACACCGCCGAAAGCGGTGACGGCGATTTGGCCAAACTCCTCAGCTTTTATAAGTGCTACCGTGCCTGTGTGCGTGGTAAGGTGAATAATTTTAAGCTGGACGACCCCTATGTGCCCGAGGCAGATCGCAAAGAGGCGCTCTCTTTGGCACAAGGATACTTTGATCTCGCCACTGCCTACACCCGTACAAGACCTTTGCTAATAATTACAATGGGATTCGTAGGCAGTGGCAAAACGACTTTGGCAAAGGATCTGTCGGGAAGGCTGGGAGCACTCTATCTTTCTTCTGACGTCACGCGCAAAAGGCTGGCGGGTATCCCTCTTACGGAACACCGCTATCATGAGCCGGAGGACGGCATTTACTCAGCAGAGTTTACTCGGCGCACATACGACACGCTCTACCAAGAGGCAGCTGAGGCACTTGCCGACGGCTATCCGATCATCTTGGATGCCGCTTTTTTGAAAACGAATGAGAGGGAAGCAGCGCGGCAAATTGCGACGCAGCATAGTGCCGACTTTTATATTCTGGAATGTCGAGCTGATGCCGAAACCACAAAATCGCGCCTCAAAATGCGCCTTGGGCAGATCGTTGTTTCCGATGGATCCTGGGAAATATATCTAAAGCAGCAGGGGTGGCTTGAGCCTCTCAATGCGAATGAGACGGGGCATATCATGGTTGACACCTCAAAGCCGTTGGCACAAAATGTAAGGGGTATTTTGGCGCAGGTTGTCTAATAAGGCCATGGCAACCGAAGCTCGAGTAAAAACCCATTATCAAAAATCATACGCCTTGTTATTTTCTCGCAAGGACAAAGCAGGTTAGATTATGATCTCCGACGTAAAGGATTTAAAGCTCGCTCCGGAGGGGAAACTGCGCATCGAATGGGCAGGGAGGGATATGCCCGTACTTACACAGGTGAAAGCACGGTTCGCCAAAGAGAAGCCGTTTAAGGGCATCCGTATCGCCGGCTGTCTCCATATCACTACCGAGACGGCAAATTTAGGCCTTGCCCTCCAGGCAGGCGGGGCCAAACTCGTGCTGTGCGCATCCAACCCCCTCTCCACCCAGGACGATGTGGCAGCAGCCCTTGCCAGCACAGGCATCCCCGTGGGAGCTATCAAGGGCGAGGGTGCAGAAACCTATTACCGCCATATTGAGGCTGCCCTCGCGGTTAAGCCGCAGCTGACAATCGATGACGGCGCCGACCTTGTGACCACTGTTCACACTAAACACGTGGGGCTTCTGAAAGAGATTATCGGCGGCACCGAGGAAACGACCACCGGCGTCATCCGTCTCCGCAGCATGGAGAAAAACGGTAAGCTGAAATATCCCATCATCGCCGTAAACGATGCCCAAACTAAGCACCTCTTTGACAAC
>CAYOAR010000042.1:0-1552 GCA_964402105.1 uncultured Dehalococcoidales bacterium | reverse complement strand
AAGAGGCATTATCATATTATCACCATAGAGAAATAAACCACAGAGGCAAAAACAAAAGAGAATGAACAGGATAAATAAACTTTTACTGGTGCTCGCAGCAGCACTTCTGCTTATCTCCCTCCCCGGCTGTGCGGTAAGACCCCCGACTACAAGGTGGAACGCCCCGCCTGCCATGCAAATAGACGTGACAAAAACATACGTCGCCATATTCGATACCGACTTCGGCAAGTTTACAATTGAGCTGCTGGCTAAAGAGGCCCCCAACACCGTCAATAATTTTGTTTTCCTAGCTCGTCAAGGACGTTACGACGGCACCGTTTTCCACCGGATTGTCAAGGATTTCATGATCCAAGGCGGCGACCTTGGCTCCGGCAACCCAGGTTACACCTTTGCCGATGAACTGCCGACGCAGCACCCATATGAGGCCGGAATCGTCGCTATGGCAAACGCCGGGAAAAATACCAACGGCAGTCAATTCTTCATTTGCACCGGTTACCAAGCAGCAAGCCTAGATAGCACCCCAAACTACACCCAGTTCGGGCGCGTCATCTCAGGCATGGATGTTGTTCTTAAAATAGCCGCAGCTCCAGTCACCCTCAACTTCCAAGGCGAGATGTCTAGGCCATTTAATCCGCCCAAGGTTAATAAGGTGACCATCATCGAGGCATAGCCGTTGTAACGGCAATTTCAATTTGCCAGCCCAAGAGATACACTCCGGTGAGACCGCGAGCAGAGAATGCTTTGCGGTGATGCTTCGGTGGTCGTTCTTCGCGATAGCAGCACTCACTCTCGCATCAACTTTACCGCTGCGTGGTAAGGCGATACTGTTTTCGGCTCATTCTCTTCGCAAAACATCGTACTTAAACACTCAGCAACGTGATTTTCCGGCAGTCACGACCCAACCCCACATTTCCGGCTAACACCGCGCCAAATTTTCCCGCTATTGACACAGCCGTCATTTTATGTCAGACTAATCTTATATAATAGAAGTACAATACCGGAAATTTCATTCCACTATTAAAGCTAACTTATGGCAGAATGGTCTTTTTTCACCAACCACGGCTTGGTCTTGGCCGCCATTGCCCGACGTCCGCGCTCCACAGCGCGGGAGATCGGCGATGACGTGGGCGTTACCGAGCGCACCGCCCACAAAATTATCGTTGATTTGGAAGAGGCGGGCTACATCACCAAGACCAAGATTGGCCGCAAGAACAAGTACACCATTCACCCCGATATGCCCCTTGCCGAGGAAGCCACCAGTGCCGCCGTCGGCGAACTCCTCGTCATGCTAGGCTGGAAACGCCGTAGCCGGCGCGAGCCCGCCGCAACCGCTTAGCCGCCCCGCAAGCATGCTTCTTTGATCGACCACCCTTAGGGGTATTCTTGTTGGAATTTTTGTATCACGGCGCATTACCGCCCGCTGCCTAACAAGGTTCGACTTCAACTATTATAAGTGTTATTATCTGCCATCAGTGTTATTGTGGGGGGCTCTAAGATGTCTAAGGCAATTGAGTTTATAACCCAAGGAACTGTTACCTCACCGAAGGGATTT
>CAYOAR010000041.1:0-5974 GCA_964402105.1 uncultured Dehalococcoidales bacterium | reverse complement strand
CGCCTAGGGTGCTATGTCATTAGCCGCACCACCCCCCCCGCTGAGGCATACGACGAGATCAAACCCAAGCCGCCCATAGTCGGCCAAGCAGTTTCAGATCAAATATCTGACCAAGAAAAGCTCGCCGAGAACGCTAATGGCAATACTTCAGCGGTTGCACCGCAAACCAACGAAGAACAAACCCCCTCATCAAGCCCAGAGCCAGAAATCCGCATCATCCACGCAGGCTACGATTTCAAGTTACTCAACCCAATTGTAGAAACGCTGATGGCAGGAAGGCCTTCTGTACCCAAATAAAATGTAGGTTGAGTGGCAAACAGCTGAGTAGTTGCTGCTCTTGTAGAGTGGGGACTCCGGTTCTTTTTACACAGAACCTGGCAGTCCCCACTCCTCGTCTTTGTTGCTAACGCTAATATCCCACCCCCAGCCGATAAGCACGCGGGGTGATCATCTTGTCTCGATAAATAAAGCTTGCGTGGCTACCAATCACAAGTAGAGTATTTTCGGTAACATCTTTGACATCTAAAGAAGCAAGGGGTAGGACACTGACTTTCTCCCAGCGGCTAGCCGCATCCGTCACTAACCCCACCGGTGTTTCCCTTGGACGTGCAGCAAGAGCCGATGCAAGCACATATTTCAGACGGCTAACTCCCAGATTACCGCGCGGGTTGTAGATGACGATGACGAGATCCGCCGTAAGTGCCGCCGCGAGTACCGCTTTGGTATACCGCCAAGAGCCAGCACGATCAGCCAAGGATATTACAGCGTGGTCAGCCCCCAGCGGCGAGCCCAACTTAGCTGCCGCATAATCCCCAAGCGTCAAGCCCGGGACGACCGTCACCGGAATATCAAGGTTGTTTTCTTTCAGATAGGTGTACAAGGTGCTGGCAATAGCATAAATGCCAGGGTGGCCCAAACTTATGATAGCCACATCCTGCCCCTCAGCGGCTCGGGCTACAGCTAAGCGCGAGCGCTCAAGTGGGTTATGATTTAAGGTCAGCACCTCTTTGCCCCTAATAATACGGCTCACATGCCTTATACTGCCCGGGTGACCAATAATGACACTGGTCTTGTTCAGAGTAGTGCGCGCCTCAGGCGTAAGATGAGCAGCATCCCCCGGACCGATGCCCACCAGATAGACAACTCCCATCATGGTAGTGCTAGAATAGCGCAGGAGAATAGGGGCGTCAATAGCAACGTACCTAGCTCGTGCCTGTGGCCCCTCGGGCACAGGTTGACAGAAACGCCGTTCCCCATTACAATTTGGCGCTGACACGAAGCTAAAGATATTTGTCAGGGGAGGAAAAAAGTGAACAACATTACCCTGTTTGAGGGCTTCCGGGAAGCCGCCACTTTCGAGAAAGTGGCTATCATCGGCGTTATCGCCATCGCCATCATCGGGCTCATATATGCATGGCTGCTCACTCGGCAGATCCTTCGCGAGCCAGAGGGCACAGAGAAGATGAAGCACATCGCGGGTGCTATTCGCAAGGGCGGCAATGCCTACCTCTTGCGCCAATTCCGCACCATCCTCTTGCTCATCATTGTTCTCACTATCTTCATCTTTGCCACCGGGTGGTTCGCCGCCGACACTTCGGCTTACGCTAACCCTGCATGGTTAATCGGTGCAGGGCGAGCCTCAGGCTTTCTCATGGGCGCACTTTTCTCCGCGCTCGTTGGCTACATCGGTATGAACATGGCGCTCCGCGGCAACATTCGCGTAGCACAAGCCGCACGCTCAAGTTTTGCCAAAGCCCTCCAGATTGCCTATCGCACCGGTACTATCACCGGCATGCTAACCGACGGCCTAGGCCTCCTCGGCGGCACCCTGATATTCCTGATCTTCTTTAAAGACGCCCCCCTCGTATTGGTGGGTTTCGGTTTCGGCGGCACTCTAATCGCCCTCTTTATGCGCGTGGGCGGGGGTATTTACACTAAGGCAGCCGATGTCGGTGCTGATCTGGTGGGTAAGATAGAGAAAGGTATTCCTGAGGATGACCCCCGCAATGCAGCTGTTATTGCTGACCTAGTAGGAGATAATGTTGGCGACTGTGCCGGCATGGCCGCCGACATCTTTGAGTCCTATGAAGTTACTATTGTTTCCGCCATGATCTTGGGTTTGCTGATTTCCAATATAACCGGCGAACTCTATTGGATTATTTTCCCTTTGCTTGTGCGCGGTGCAGGCGTGTTTGCGTCCATTATATCAACCTACTCGGTGCGAGCCCTGCGCGACGGCGAGAACGCCATGAAAGCCATCCATCGCGGTTACTGGCTAGCTGCCGTCCTTTCGGTAGGCTCTTTCGCCGCTTTCTCTCATTTCTACTGCCATGACTGGCGTTTCTTCTGGGCAACCTCGGTAGGTGTGTTGCTTGCCATCGCCATTAACTATATCACCGACTACTATACCGGCACCGACAAGAAACCTGTTCAGGAGGTTGCCAGGAGCACCAAAACCGGTGCAGCTACAACTATCCTTTCTGGCCTAGGCCTTGGATATGAATCATCGGTGGTATCTGTCATCGTTATCGCCCTTTCCATCATCGCCTCAGCCATCATTTGGAGCGGCGAGGGCGGCAACACCATCCTTTACATCTTCTACGGCGTAGCTCTCTGCGGTATCGGCCAGCTCACCCTCACAGGCAACAATATCTCTATGGATGCCTTTGGCCCCGTTTCCGATAACGCCAACGGCATCGGAGAAATGGCTGGGCTTGAACCAAAAGCTCGCCAAACCCTAGCTGATCTTGACGCGGTGGGCAACACCACCAAGGCCATCACCAAGGGCATTGCCATCGCCTCGGCTGTACTCGCCGCGGTAGCCCTCTTTGCTGCTTTCTATGCGGACTTTAAACTGGAGACCATCAATCTCATCCAATGGAAGGTATTCGTGTGCTTCCTGATAGGCGGCGCCATTCCCATGATTTTCTCATCCCTTACTATCAATGCCGTAGGGCGTGCCGCATTCCATATCGTGAACGAAGTGCGATATCAGTTTAAGCACATCAAGGGTATTTGGGAAGGCACTACCGACCCTGACTATGGGCGCGTAGTTGACATCTGCACCAGCGCGGCACAGAAAGAGCTTCTCACCCCCGCCCTGCTGGCTATTGTTTCCCCCATTGTCATCGGCTTCCTATTCGGCTTGGAAGCCCTCGCGGGCTTTCTTGCGGGTGTAATATTGGTAGGGCAACTCCTTGCTGTCTTTATGTCTAATGCCGGCGGTGCCTGGGATAATGCCAAAAAGACCATCGAAGACGGCTTATACGGCGGCAAAGGCAGCGACGCCCACAAGGCCAGTGTAGTAGGCGATACGGTAGGTGACCCCCTGAAAGACACCGCTGGCCCAGCCTTAAACCCGCTAATCAAGGTCATAAACCTAGTCGCAGTACTGGCAGCCTCACTCATGGTAATCTCTGTTGGAGACCGCTTTGAGGACCGCGGCTTTGATGCCCTATCCATAACCGTAGTTGTGGTTGGCATGCTCATCATCATCGCTTCTCTTTGGTACTCCCGCCGCCAGACGACTCTCGGGCGCAAAGACAGCGAAGAGAGCTAAGAGATCTCGCCATTACAAAAGGGGTTTCCGAGAGGGAGGATAATCATCCTCCCTCTTCTCTTTTATGCAACTCACCCGCCGCCGCTCAAAGCAACAAGGCACCGAGCCGGATGCAGAGTGTTGACGTTGCAAGAAGAAAACCGAGGAACTTGCTATAATCGCGCCATGACTGCACCAGATACTCTCGCGCCTGTTGAGCCGCAAAGGCAACTCTGGGGTTTTTGGCCTACTGTCGGACTATCGGCCACCATCCTTGTTACCTTCTTCGCCGCACAGATAGCCGTTTCGCTCGTCGCTTTTCTTGTTCTTCTTTATTCCGGCGGGCTAGGTTTCCAGGAGACCCTAGAGGCTGCCGCCAGCGGCCTTGTTCTCTCTCTTGCCACCATCGTTTCGGTGCCGCTGGGATTGCTGCTGGTAGTCGTCTTTATCCGACTCCGCGGCAACATATCTGTTGCCGACTATTTAGGCTTCAGGCGCATCAAGTGGGGGGTTGTCGCAATTCTTGCGCTGCTCTTCGTCGCTATGCTCGCGGTTGTGTCCATCATAGGCAGTTATTTGGGGGATAGCGGCGATGCAAACTTCAACACCGAGCTTTACCTGAGCAGCGGCTTTCCGCCGCTCTTATGGTTAGCTGTGGTTTTCTTAGCTCCATTATTCGAGGAAGTATTCTTCCGCGGTTTTCTGTTTGTGGGGCTGCGCGCCTCACGACTAGGCGTCATCGCCACAGTTATCCTCACCTCGCTCCTCTGGGCAATCTTGCACATCCAATACAACCTCTTTGGCATCACCCAAATACTTGGCATGGGTCTTATATTAGGCACAGTGCGTCACAAGACAGACTCTCTTTGGGGCCCGCTCATTATCCACGCCCTCTGGAACGGAGTTGCCACAGCCTCTGTTGCGCTTTACGGAAACTTCGGCGGCTAGAACTTTGTTACCCCCGCCATCCAAGCGGACAAAGGAAACAGCCCCATTCTCCGTGCGCCTCCGGCACCTCAAACAACGACCTCGCATAAGCACATTGCCGTCTCCTGTTGATAGTCGTACCTATTGGTTTGTGTTATCATAAGCCCAATCCTCAAAAGTTGAGAGGGCAACCATGGACTCTGAGACATCTCCCCTGCCCGGCAAACTAGAGCAACTCAGCAAGCTCAAGAAGCACGCGCACTTAGGAGGCGGCGAAAAGCGCATCCAAGCTCAACACGAACGCGGCAAGCTCACCGCCCGAGAGCGCTTGGCTACACTCTTAGACAAAGACAGCTTTGAAGAGTTTGGCGTTTTTGTTCTCCCCCGCACAAAGGAAACTGGGTGCAATGAGGAGATGTGCTTGAGTGATGCCGTTGTCACCGGTACCGGCAAAATAGACGGGCGCCGGGTGTTTGTCTTCGCACAAGATTTCACGGTGATGGGCGGCTCTGTCTCAGAGGCAGTAGGGCTGAAGATAAAACAATTAATGCAGCGAGCCATGGAAAACCTCGCTCCGGTGGTTGCTATCTTTGATTCCGGCGGGGCGCGCATTCAAGAAGGCGTTATGGGGCTAGCCGGGGTGGGCGACATGCTCTGTGCCCACGCCTTAGCCTCGGGGGTTGTGCCCCAAATCTCAATTGTAGCCGGCCCCTCGGCGGGCGGTGCGGTTTACGGGCCAGCCCTCACTGACTTTACCTTCGTGATACAAGGCATCAGCCAGATGTACATCACCGGTCCGGAGGCAGTCAAGGAAGCCACGCACGAAGAGATAAGCCACCAAGACTTGGGCGGAGCCTTGGTTCACGCCAGCCAGAGCGGGGCAGCCCACTTTATCACGGATACCGAAGAGATGTGTTACCGCGAGGTGCGCCGCCTTTTGAGCTTTCTGCCCCAAAGCTGGAGAGAGAAGCCGCCGCATTTATCAAGCGATGACCCAATGCGCACAGACGCGCTGCTGCGCACCATCATTCCCGAGGTGCCCAATAAACCTTACGATATGAATATTATCATTAAGAGCATTGTGGATGATGGAAAGTTCCTGGAAGTCCACCAGCGCTATGCGCCCAACATTTTGGCAGGCTTTGCCCGGATGGATGGGCAGACTGTGGGCATCGTCGCCCAGCAGCCATCGGTGCTCGCTGGCGCAATAGACATCAATGCCGCTGACAAGGCCGCTCGGTTTATCCGCTGCTGCGATGCTTTCAGCATCCCTTTGGTAAGCTTGGTGGATGTGCCCGGCTTCCTGCCGGGCTCCGCTCAAGAGCACAGCGGCATTATTCGCCATGGCGCCAAGCTCATTTTCGCCTATGCCGAAGCCACCGTGCCTAAAATCTCGGTTATCTTGCGCAAGGCTTACGGCGGGGCATACATCGCGATGAGCTCCAAACATCTCCGGGGTGACGTCAACTTTGCTTGGCCGGAGGCAGAAATCGCAGTTATGGGAGCAGC
>CAYOAR010000040.1:0-3196 GCA_964402105.1 uncultured Dehalococcoidales bacterium | reverse complement strand
CGTATGGAACAGATTTTCGGTGCTATTTATTTATGACGCAACGATCCATATTTCAGTGCTATTAATTATGAGGCAGCGCGATGCCTTGCTTTTTCCCATCCAGCCCGCCTAAAATGTAACCAGTCGCCCAAAAGCACACTTCCGTGCGGTATCAGGAAAATAGTATGCATGAAGCCATGCTCTATGACATGCTTCCCGGCAACTTCGTCCGCTGCAATACATGCCAGTGGCATTGCCGCATCGCACCGGAAAAAGCAGGCGTCTGTGAGCGTTATGAAAATCGTAGCGGCAAGCTCTTTAACCTGAACTACGCCCATGCGTCTTCGGTTGCAGCAGACCCAGTAGAGAAAAAACCCCTCTACCACTTCTACCCCGGCACGCTGTGTTTCTCGCTTGGGAGTTGGGGGTGCAATTTTCATTGTCACGGCTGCCAAAACTGGAGCATTGCATGTACAACAAAGCAGGCACAAGATGCCCCCGCTTATGAAATATCCCCAGAGGAGTCTATAAACCTTGCGCAGACACACAAATGCCATGGTATTTCTTGGACGTACAACGAGCCGACGATGTGGCTAGAGTACACGCACGATGCTGCCCGCCTCGCCCATAAGGCAGGTCTTTACACCGCCTACGTCACCAACGGCTATATAACCACAGAGGCGTTAGATGCCCTTGGGCCTTATCTTCAAGCTTGGCGTCTAGACGTAAAGGGGTTTGATGCCGACACCTATAAAAAAATAGCCAAAATCTCCAACTGGCAGACTATTCTTGAATGTGCCAGCCGCGCAAAAAACAAATGGGGGATGCACGTGGAGATAGTAACCAATATCATTCCCTCCATAAATGATGACAACGAGCAGCTTAGAGGAATTGCAGAATGGATCTCAGCAGAACTAGGCGAACTTACGCCTTGGCACGTCACCCGCTTCTACCCTCAGCATAAAATGCTGGAATATCCCGCCACACCCCTAGCGACGCTGGAGTATGCCCGCGACATCGGGCACCAAGCAGGTTTGAAGTTTGTTTACATCGGTAATGCAGGGATGCATCAGAGCACCGACACAATGTGCTATAGTTGTCGGAGCCTAATCATACGCCGAAACGGCTTTCGTACGGACGTACTGGGCCTAAGTGGTTCTCGGTGCAAGTATTGCGGCGCAGAACTTAACTTCAGAGTATAAAGAGTCGGTATGAATAGAAAACCAGCTGTTGCGGGAGCTTTCTACCCTTCCTCGCCTCAGGCTGCGGCAACAATGCTTGCCGGCATGGTAGATGCGACAGCCCCCAAGATAGAGGCGATTGGTTTCGTCTCGCCTCACGCAGGATACGTCTATTCCGGTCAGGTTGCCGGAGCCGCCATCTCGCGTATAATGCCTGAGGACACTTTTATCATTCTTGGTCCCAACCACACCGGTTTGGGGGCACCTTTCAGCCTATGGCCAGGCAGCGATTGGGAATCGCCTCTGGGCAATGTAGCCATTGACAGCGTGCTGCGGCAGGAGCTCCTTAAGAATTCGGCCTATCTTACCGAGGATACCTCAGCCCACCTGCGCGAGCATTCCATTGAGGTGCAGATTCCTTTTCTGCAGTACCTTAAGCCTGACGTAAAGATCGTTCCCATTGTATTAGGTATGGCCACTGCAGATGATTACAGCGCATTTGGGCGCGAGATTGCTCGGTTGCTTGCCGCCTCCAAACACCGCGCTGTTATTCTGGCATCATCCGACATGACCCATTACGAACCGCGCTCCAATGCCGAGCGCAAGGACAAATTAGCCATTGAGGCTATCATCCGGCTTGACTCCGAAGAGCTCAAAAACCGCCTCGCCAAGCACCATATTACCATGTGCGGTTATGCCCCGGTGTTAGCTCTCATCGCAGCCGCAAGGCAGCTTGGTGCCGTTGCCGGTGAGCTCGTGCGCTACCAAACATCAGGCGACGTTTCCGGCGACAACGAATCGGTTGTCGGTTATGCCGGCATCATTATCAGGAGGTAAACATGGCTTCGCCGCTGGTACAACTTGCCAAAGATGCCATTTCCGCTTACGTAGCAGAGAAAAAGACTATTACCCCGCCGCCTGAGCTTGCCCCAGAAATGGCACCTCGCGCGGGCGTCTTTGTTTCCATCCATAAAGGCAAGGACCTAAGGGGCTGCATCGGCACCATCGAGCCGTATAAGGAAAATGTGGCTGAGGAAATCATTGCCAATGCCATTTCCGCCGCAACGCGCGACCCCCGCTTCGGCCCAATCACCCCAGAGGAACTTGGTGATCTGGAGTTAAGCGTTGACGTATTGACCGCCCCCGAGCCGGTGGCCAACGCAGGCAAGCTTAACCCCAAGAGATACGGCCTCATTGTGGAGCGTGGTTTTCGGCGCGGTCTATTGCTCCCAGACATTCCGGGGGTAAGCAGCGTACGTGAGCAGATAGACATTTGCCGTGCTAAAGCCGGCATACGCCCAGGCGAGAAAGCAAAGATGTACAGATTTGAGGTAAAGAGGTACCAATAAACTAACCTCACCTGTTGGTGCGAGGTTGCGCAATCCCGAATTACACATTGGCAATGGGAGCCAGCTTACCAGCTCCCAGCTTGAGTCTTTGCATTGTTGGGCAACATATATCAGCAACGTTATCAACTCAAACGTGTTAAAATTGTCCCGATTGATACATAGCAAGGAGGCTCGCAATGGTTAGTTCAGGCGCAACCGCAGCTGCGGCAGCCGCCCACGCCGCTCTCGTACAAGCCGTAAAAGCCTCGGGGGTACTAGTACGCATTGATCCGGATGATTTCCTCAAGATGGTGGGGAGAAACCGCGGTGCACTGGTTGTTGCTTCCGTGAGCAGCATCTTGCGTAAAAAAGAGTACCATTACCTTACAAGCTATAAAGGCTTGGCTTTCTATACCAAGTCCCCTCATGAGTTTGTCCTGCCCGGCGATATTGAGTTGGTGCATGCCAAACAGATATGGATGCCTTCTTGAAACAATCCGGTGAACTCTACCGCGAGGAGATCAGCTTTTTTTGGGGATGGCTGGTAATAGTTCTCTTTTTTATCATTACTGCGACCCTGCTCGCTTTTTTCTTCGTCCAGCGAACCCAAGGTCCGATCGGAACCAACCCCGCCCCCGACTGGTTATATCTCGTCGTAGCTATCCCTTTCCTTATTGTTGGGCTCATCATGGTAAGCTTCACCCGCCT
>CAYOAR010000039.1:0-1842 GCA_964402105.1 uncultured Dehalococcoidales bacterium | reverse complement strand
CTGCATGATGCACTCATGTGTAAAATCCGCGAGTCGTTCGATTGTTTCCGGCAAGACAGTAGCTTTGATCTGGATTTGTGGAAAGTACAGCGGTTTGCCCTCTTTGATCATCTCCGCTACAGCCCACTGAATTTTCCGCTTGCTCCAGTCGTCATTGGACTCCAAGTTGGTTTCAAGATATGCCTGTGTTTTAGGCATCCGTCCCGAAGCCAAGTCTACGTAGATATTGGTGATCCCGCCATATTTTTCGATTGCTCTGCGGTTAATCCAAGCAGGCCGGCCCGGCAAACTTTGTAGGTATGCTACCGCTTTTTGCGCCTTGGCGAGGTGATCTTCATCTTTAGCCGACCAATCAATCGCTTTTTGTTTTTGGGATGGCGGTGAATTTGCTTCGTACCAAACCTTGTCGTTAGCGCGCAGCCATTGGTACACTACGGGATGAAGATCGATCAGGACACTGCGGGTAGCACCAGGGTTTTCCTGCATTGCCTGCAGCCATAGCAGCCGGTAATCCGGTTTCGGTTTCGGCAGCCTCGGCCCTTTTGTTGCCTTGGGATAATGGTATACCGTATTGGGCGGGCCCTTGTCTTCCGGCAGAAATCCTTGCTCCACAGCCAATTGCTTGACAGTGTTGAAATAACAATGCAGGGTTTTCACAATGTGGTAATAGGGAACCCCTTCTGCCATCAATTTTTTGAAGGTTTCCATCCAAAGCCAGCCACGGTCTTCAATAACGATCTGTCCGGTGTAATACTGCTCCCGTTTGGGTGGCGGTTGCTTTCTGCGATAAGAAAAGCCGCAGTGCGGGCAGCAAAAAGTTGCGTGATGCCGGGAACCGCGTGAAACCACCGGCAGATTCTCAATCACATCTCGCAAGTAATACGGGCAGACATGGTTCCGGCAGGGCCAGGGGCCTTCTCCGTAGGGATGCGCCGTGCCATATTCCTTGGTATAAAAATCTTCGGCGGATCCTGCCAGAAAGCGCATCAGCAGCAGATAGTACATCGGATAAAGCAATTTATCCTTTGTGTAATACAGCAACTGCGTCCAAGGTGTTACCCTCTCGCTTTTCACGCCAAGAGCATCCAGTGTTTCCGAGCCATAATAGTCAAGCAGCGCTGCATGCAGCTCCGGTGCTTTAGTTCTCCCACCGCCCAAACTGCGGAACGCCTTCAGGCGCAACAACTGGTCAAACAATTCGTGTGTTTTTTCAGAGGTCAGTAGCAAGCTGCCGTTTTGCATCAGCCAAGCGGCGTCTCCCGCCAGATTTGCAAGCATTTCGGCTGTAGCCTCCGAATACGTTGGGGGCGCTTCATTTGAAGCTGCCGAAAAAGATGCCAGATGGTATTTAGTGCGGGTGTCGCTTAAAAACACAGTAGAATTTAGAATCGGCTTTCCGTGAATGGGGCACGCCAAGAACCCGGGCAATTGATGCAGCCTATGCCAATAAGGCTCACCGTAATTGTAGATGTCGTCCCGCCAGCAGTCAGGGCAATAGCGGAAAAACTGCCATCGAGGGCTTTTGGATGTCGGCAAGCCGCTGAGCAAATACGCTTGTTCTTCTTCCTGACGGTCACTTTCCAGCAAGCGTAATACACGTTGCCCGCGTTCCTCCGGGATCAGCGGTTTAAGAAATGGATATATCGTGTTATGCACAGCGAAATAGTGCGCGGTCAGCCCGGTTTGGGATGGAATAAAATTGGCTATCTGCCCGAGCGACTGAGAAAGCAGTAGGTTAACGCCGGTCCGCTTGCCCCATAGGGCCCTGGACAATCGTGTGCATGAGGGGTCGCCGCTGCGCATATGGTACCGGCCCAGCACGCTGTAGAACATCTCATCGGG
>CAYOAR010000038.1:0-5275 GCA_964402105.1 uncultured Dehalococcoidales bacterium | reverse complement strand
TCCTCATGCTGGCGCTGGAGCCCGAATCGGAGGAGAAACTTCTGCAGGAGGCGGCGCGGCTGTCCGATACCCTAGGGGTGTCTGAGGCCGAAATCGCCAAGCAACTCACCAAGCTGATACCCATCACCGGCGATATGCAATCGGCAATAGAACTCCTTGTCACCGCTTACGATATTGCCACGACCACATCCCTCAGTCTCGACGAAGCTGTGGAATACCTCGGGCAAGCCTACAGCGGCACATTCTACCAAATCGGCGCAGGAATACCGGCCGTGCAAGCCATGGTTGACATTCTCAGGCTTAATGAGGATGCGGTATCAGGGGCAAAGACCAAGCTGGAACTATACGTCGCATATGTCAAAGAAGAATGGAACCAGACATTTGAGGATGCCACCAATACCATCGGCGCATGGATGGACTCCATTGGGTACGCTGATGCCTACGCCAAGGCGTTTATTTTAGGGCTTATAGATGGGTCCCCAATGGTTGTAAGTTCGTTCGACAACATCACATTTAGCATTGAGGACTGCGGTATTAGCCTTGATGAACTATGGAACGAACACGGCGAGGTGAACCCTAAAATATTGGCGAAGATTGATGAGTTGAGCGCAGGCTGGGATAACGTCAGCGTAAGGACGAACTCTGCAACTGGAAGGATTACGCTGTACCGCGAGAAGATAGACGAAGCTGCCGAGTCAATGAGTTATTTTAATGAGCTCGTCAAACTCAATACAGCCTATCTCGAGGAAAACAGGAAAAAGTCGCAGGGCGATACAGCCCAAATTGACTGGGGGAATGCATCATTTTGGGACAAGCTTGGCTCTGGGATAAGCGATCTCTGGCAAGGCACGTTTAAACAGAATAGCTGGGATACGGTTGGGAGTGGGTGGAGCAAAATACTGAAGAGCATCTCTGGCGCGGCTGATGGTGGCATTACCACCAGTTCAGGAGGAGTCTTAGTTGGCGAAGAAGGCCCTGAACTCCTTAATCTCCCCAAGGGTGCATCAGTTACCCCGCTCAATGGTGGCGGCATTGGCGGCGAAATAGTAATCCCGATTTACATCGGGGATGACCTCCTGACGACCAAGGTCATCAGCGCGTTCGAGGATGTTGTGAGAAACAGGGGTGGATACTAATGGCTAAAAACCCTCCTGTGTCCATCATCATCCAAGATATCGCAGGGAAACAAACCGAAATTGTTAACGTGCCGGTGGAGTCGCTGTCTATTGATGACATCATCGGGCAAACAGTAGGCAGTGCCAAGTTCAGGGTTTACGACAAGCACGCCAACATGGACATTCAGGAGTTGTCGGAGGTATCAATCTACCGACTCGATACAGAATGCCCAACCAACCCGCCTGAAAAGATATTCGGCGGGATTATATCTAAAATTACAAAGAACATTGAGGGGCTTTCGGTGTGGTGGGATATCCAGTGCCAAGATTACACCGTACTGCTGGACTCAATCCTGACACACGCGTCTTTCCCTGCAGGCTACTACACAAACCCACATGGCACCACAAGCGACCCAAATTACGGAGGCGACCAAGGGGTCATTTGGCACATATTCACCCGCTCTGCCATTACGGTTGATGGGCAAGGGCCAAGCGGAATATTAGCCATACCTCCATACGTGGGCAGGGCTTTCTCGGACATGGGGCCGCTGGTGTTCAACTACACCACCCTCAGAGAGGCCATGCAGACCATTTCAGGCTTTACAGGATGGCAGTATCACGTTGATTACGACAAGAAACTCTGGTATTACCTCAGAACAAACACGCCCGCGCCATATGTCCTCTCGGACAGCGGCAAGGCCGATACTATCCCATACCGCAGCCTGAAGTACGAAATAGACGCAACGCAGGTGCGGAACCTCTACGTCATGTTTGGGGCAAAGCTGTTCTCGAACGTTCAAACGTACTATTTGGGGGCAGACGGCATCAGTACGATTTATACACTGACGGCTCGTGACGGCAGTATCGGGCGCACGGTCAACTTCGTTGCCCCGCCCGGGCAGGATAGGATTACAGTGGAGGTCAACGACGGCACAGGGGCAGCTCCCATCTGGAGGCCGTTAAAGGTTGGGGCAGAGGCCACGGACAGAATGTCAGACAACGATGTCCTCCACAATTCCACGCAGCAGTTCCTAAGCTTCAAGGTCGCTCCCCCGCACATAGACTTTGTTCGTGATGCCTATGGGAATATCACAAGCTATGGTGCGATAAGGATACAGGCTTGTTTTATGATCGGGGCAGGAGTTGCTGACATCGACAACGCGTCTGTTGCCAGATATGGGCGGACTTTCGCCCGCAGGCTCAGTGCCGGAGACACCAACTCCGCTATCGCCCTCCACTGGAAACTCAATAACCTCAAGGCTCAATTCGCCATGCCGATGGAGAGGATAACCATCAAAATTGATGATCTCGATTTCCCGGTAAGCAAGCCTGGGATACCATCACGGCGCTTTGCCCCGGGGCAGTGGGTACAAATCGAGAACAGCGTCATGGGGCTTAACCGCAATCTCTTAATCTACCGCATGGGAACAAGGCTCCTCGGGGGAACTCACTTCGAGTACGAATTAGAACTCCGCTCTTGGATATCCGAGTCGGCGGCATAAGGAGGGAATATGGCAGATACAGACAGGTCATACGATCTCGCCGATATGCTGGTGCGCTCCCAGCGTGAAGCTGAAAAACCAGCTCCCGATGATGCCGCCATTGAGATGTACTTTTACCAAGGCATAGACGGCGACACCATCTTGGTTGGCGGGAATGTAACGGCTACGCCATCCGGCCCGCTTTATTACGTATCACCAACACCTTCCGGTGACGAAATCATCTGCGGCGCCTGGGTAGCCGCATAGGAGGCATAATGCAAGACAGCGTAAGAGTCAGAGGGATTGTCCGTCTTTTTGATGCCGATACAGGCGAAACTTTGGTAGAAACCCACAACCTTTTGGTGGAAAGGGGTGGTGTTATCGTGGCCTCTCTCATCATTGGGAAGCCAGGCTACACCGGCCCGACATACTGCGCACTTGGAACAGGGGCAACCGCCCCAAGCACCTTTGATTCCAAACTCGTTGCCGAGGCCGCCCGCGATCAGGTGACACAAACGGACGTTAACGGCCACGCCTCGCAAATATCAACGTTCTTTTCTTCGACTGATTGCGGCATTGCCATCAAGGAAGTCGGCCTATTCGGAAATTCCCCTGGGCTGGAGGCAAGCGGGGCTGCCGACAGCGGTGCTCTGTTCGCCCGCGCCCTCCTCAATTACGACAACTCGGTAAGCCCTCGCAATCTCATGGTCGGATGGGAAATCCCAATCGAGGCAGCACCGTGATGGACTTTGGGCTACGTCTCACACCATGGCCAAAGGCGGCGAAAGCCGAGTTCAATGAAGCCGACCATCCGCGCGATCAGGGTGGGAAGTTTACCGATGGGAGCGGTGGCGGTTCTGGTACAATGGGAGATATGCCCAGCCAAAGTGAGTACCCGAAGGACAAAACTGCCGCTGCTTTCAAAGCGCGTGCTGATAAGATAAACAGCTACCCAGATAGAGACTCTGAGGTCCATGACGCCGAAAGGCAGCGTTTGCATGATGATATGCTGGCGGCCGGGCATACACCGAAAGCAAGAAGCCTGGCTGATGTTGCTGCCGGTCTGAGTAAAACAGGCGGCTTCACATACAGTACACAGACAGGCGAAGTTAAGTCGGTCGGTTTCGCAGTCTCCATCGCGGGGCACGAAAAAGCGGTGCCCCTGCAAAAGATGAGCATCAGACAAAGACAGGAAGAGCTTGGCAAATACATTGAAGAGCACATCGAAGCGTTGACTGGGCAGGGCAACCATTTTGGAGGATGGGTAAACCCAGAAGATGGGATGCTTTACCTTGACGTCTCCAAAGTGACCAACGACATCAAAGAGGCTAGGCGCAACGCTGTAGCGGCTGATCAAGAAGCCTTTTACGACTTCCAAACAGGGAGTGATGTCGTTATCAAAAAAGGAGCTGCCCATGATCGCTATATACAATCATGATGGTTTATTTCTGCTTTTCAAGGTGGTATAATGCAAATTGAGGTAAAGAACGATGGCAGAAAAATCAGGCCGCATCTATCTATCTATAGCCGGCGAGAAAGATCAGTTCAAAATCATCGCCAATGTTTTGATGATGGGCGAAAAGCTTTTCGGCGAGGAATCTCCAGAGGAGTGCATTAAAGACGCACTTGTACGACGTGGCCTTGATGTAACCCCCGAGAACATCGATAAAGTCAAGTCACATTTTGATCGTAAAGTTTGGAAGAAGCGGTCTGAGCCAGCCAGAGAACCAGCCCTAGCCTCAACTTAATCACCAAGTTATTTCTCAAGAAATAAGAGCCCCCACCTTCGGGGGCTTTTTCTTTTCCCCAAGTTCAACACCTAAGGAGGCTCTATGGCATATACCAAAGGATTTTGGGCAGGCGGCATGGTCGGTACCGCAGACAGGATGAACTCCTGTCTGCTTGGCTGGGGGCTTTACAGCGAATTCCCAGCGGCCACAGCTGACAACAAAGGTGCCCTCTCCCTCGCCACCGACCGCAACATGATCTACTACTCGAACGGCGCTCAGTGGGTACAGACGGCAATCGCACCACCGGCATCGCTTACCAAGGGCGACATCATCTTCTTCGACGGCACGAAGTGGGATAGGCTCCCGCCTGGCACACAGGGGCAAGTCCTGACAACGCAAGGGGCAGGGGCGAACCCGGTGTGGGGTAGTGGTGGGTTGGGCGCAACGATGGCAAGGGTTACCCTCAACAAGAACGTAGCGCGTCAGAACCAATCAGGGAAGCTGGTAATAGTCTCGGTGACGGCGAATATATACGCACCAGCGGGGCAGGCGGTTAGCGGCCTCGGCATCGCCATAGGCCCCACGTCAAACCCGCCAATTGTGTTAGGGCAATCTCCCACATACTCTACGCAGTCTGGGCTAACGGGGTCTTGGTCAACAGACCAATCCGCCACGTTCCTTGTTCCCCCCACGCATTGGTACAAAATCGTGATGGATAACTATGGAACCGTCAACGATGTAATCGAATGGACGCTCGGCTAAATCCACAAATTAAATTAAAAGGAGATAAAACATGGCCACTATTACCCCAACCACACCTATTGGCGGCAACCAACCAATATCTACACCCGAACCGAAACCAACTCGCGCCTATTTGCCCTTCAAGATTGGCGAACCTGTACCATGTCCGAAGCCTGGCTGTAACGGAGTATTAACACAACACAAAGCT
>CAYOAR010000037.1:0-5610 GCA_964402105.1 uncultured Dehalococcoidales bacterium | reverse complement strand
TGAAGTGGGCAGTTGATTATCTCACGGGGGCGCGTGCTTAACCTATGCCTGTTCGAGAAATAGGTATCGGCCTCATTGGGCTTGGAACGATTGCTGGGCAGGTGGCGCAGGTAATACAGGAAAGAGGCGCCATACTCGCTGAACGAACCGATGTCTTGCCTGCGTTGCGCAAGGTAAAGGTACTGCCTGTAGATCTAGATCGCCCACAAGCGCGCGCCTTAGGGCGCGCAATCCTAACCACCGATGACGGCGAGTTTTGGGGAACACCAGGGGTTGATATTGTCGTTGAGCTTATCGGCGGTGAACATCCCGCGTTGGAATATCAGGAGAAAGCTCTTAGGGCAGGAAGACACGTGGTCACTGCCAACAAAGAGGTTATTGCCAAACACGGGGTGGCACTCCTCAAGCTGGCGAATGAGCGCGGTTTACACCTACGCTATGAGGCCGCCGTAGGCGGAGGCATGCCATTAATTGCGCCTTTCCAGCGCGATCTTGCCGCGAACCACATAAATGGGATATATGCCATAATTAATGGCACCACCAACTTTATATTGAGCCGCATGTCCGAGGAGAATGCGGATTTTACCGAGGCCTTATCCCAAGCCCAAAAGCTGGGATATGCGGAGGCCAATCCGAAAAACGATATTGAAGGCATCGATGCCGCCTACAAGTTAGCCATACTGGCTACGCTAGCCTTTAGGAGCGAGGTTAGACCGGAACAAGTCTTTAGGGAAGGCATCTCTCGTCTCACAGCGCGCGACTTCCAATATGCCCGCGAGCTGGGCTATGCAATTAAGCTTTTGGCTGTGGCAAAGTGTTCTAGTGCGGGGATAGAGGCACGCGTACATCCGGCATTCGTTTCGGACGACAGCTTTTTGGCGCAGGTGAATGGCGTATTCAATGCGGTGCTGGTAGATGGTGATCTCACGGGTCAGGTAACGTTCTCCGGTAAAGGCGCCGGACCGCTGCCTACTTCAAGCGCGGTGGTGGCAGATATACTGGCTATTGGGCGCGATATCACGAATAAAACAGCTACCCCTGTTTTCTCCGAGCAGACTGCCCGCAAAGTGATACCCATGGCTGAGGTCGCAACGCGCTACTATCTTCGCTTAAGCGGAGCTGACCAACCTGGGGTACTGGCGCAGATTGCTCATACCTTGGGTGCCCATAACATCAGCATTGCCTCCGCGATTCAAAAACATACTGATGCTCACGCACAACTTGCCGAAATAGTTATTGTGACTCACCCGGCGCGTGAGCAAGAGATGCAAAAAGCATTGAGTGAACTCCGCGAGTTGCCCGGGGTCCGGGAAGTCTGTAATTTCGTTCGAATCGAGGACTGATATGAGTAAATTTGGCCTACTGGCTAAATACAAAGAGCTCCTTCCTGTGACAGGCGAAACCCCGCTCTTCAGCTTAGGTGAAGGTGATACGCCTCTAGTTAGGGCTCCCAGTCTGGAAAAGCTGACGGGGGCAGGTGAGCTTTATTTCAAATTGGAAGGGTGCAATCCCACTGGCTCGTTCAAAGATCGCGGTATGGTGGTTGCAATTGCCAAAGCCGTAGAGGAAGGCTCAAAAACGGTCATGTGCGCCTCAACCGGCAATACCAGCGCCTCTGCCGCAGCCTATGCTGCCAGATGCGGCCTCAAAACCATCATACTAATACCAGAAGGCAAGATCGCCCTTGGCAAGCTGGCACAGGCTATTGTACATGGCGCTTCCATTGTAGCAATCGACGGAAACTTTGATCAGGCGCTTGAGATGGTGAAGGTTCTCACCCGGAAATACCCGATTACTTTGGTTAACTCCCTGAACCCGTATCGAATAGAAGGACAGAAAACGGGAGCCTTTGAGATTGTCGAAACTCTGGGGGATGCCCCCGACTACCTATTTATACCGGTTGGCAACGCGGGCAACATCACGGCATACTGGCGAGGTTTTGTTGAGTATCACGGCCTTGGCAAAGCATCTCGCCGGCCCCAAATGATGGGCTTTCAAGCTGAGGGGGCTGCTCCCATTGTACACGGACGTCCCATTGAGAAACCGGAAACAGTGGCTACAGCCATTCGCATCGGCAATCCAGCCAGCTGGCAGAAAGCTGTTCAAGCACGCGACGATTCGGGCGGGCTAATCGACATGGTAAGTGATGGAGAGATACTCGCAGCCTATCACCTAATGGCGGAAAAAGCGGGGATTTTCGGCGAGCCGGCCTCGGCCGCCCCTCTTGCCGGCCTATTAAAGATGGTAAGCCGCGGTATGAATTTTAATAATAAAAAAGTGGTCTGCGTGGTTACAGGAACCGGACTTAAAGACCCCGATACTGCGATAAAGAATGTACCGGATATTATGCATCTCCCCCCAGATATGGACGGCGTGGAGAGAGCGCTAAAACTAAGATAACGATATCTAGAGCAAATCTGGGAGGCCAGCCATATGGATAGAAAAAGCACCGAAGGCGTGGGGATATTTGCACAACACTATCCAAGGACGGCAGTGGTTATCACCTCGCGCCATGGAGACAAAACCAATGCTATGACGGCGGCATGGCACATGCCGGTTTCGTTCAGCCCGCCCCTTTTTGCAGTAGCGATAGCTCCCAAAAGATTCACATATCGGCTGATTACTGCCAGCAAAGAATTTGCCGTCAACTTCATGCCGGCTAGCCGTGCCGAAGAGGTCGCGGCGATTGGAGGGAGTGAAGGCGAGCAAATGGATAAGCTGCGATCATTCCGTTTAAGTTTAGACCGGCCGGCCAAGACCCTCGCGCCTATCATCCGATCCGCTTATGCAGCTTATGAATGCCGCCTTACGAATGACAGCTTGTGCGGCGATCACCGACTAATCATCGGCGAGATCGTTGCTGTACACTGGCAGAAGGGTGCCTATATGGAAGACGGCAGTCTTGATCTCGCCAAAATAAGCCCCCTGCTCTATATAGGCAATGAACACTACGTCAGTACTGAAGGCTGTGCTGTCCAAACACTTGAGCGCGAACTATGCTTAGACCGGTTGAGGGCTTAATGCGATGGATGATTTAGTTATCAAAAATGCTGTAGCCGAGATCATAAAAGCTATCGGCGAAGACCCTGCCCGAGAAGGGTTGGCAGATACGCCTAGGCGGGTAGCCGAGATGTATCAGGAGCTTTTCTCAGGCATGCGCGTTGATCCTCGCGAAGAACTTAAGGTGGGATATGAGCTCGGCTATCATGAGATGGTCATCATGCGCGACATACCGTTCTATTCGATGTGCGAACACCACCTCTTGCCATTTTTTGGTGCGGTAAATATTGGATATATTCCCAATGCTGAGGGGCGCGTCGTAGGTATCAGCAAGCTTGCCCGGGTGGTTGAATGTGTCTCGCGCCGTCCGCAGGTACAAGAGCGAATGGTGACAGAGATTGCCGATGCCATCAACGATGCCTTAAACCCCAACGGCGTGGCGGTGGTCATTGAGGCTGAGCATCTTTGCATGGTCATGCGCGGCATCAAAAAACCGGGGGCGACGGTCGTAAGCTCTGCCCTACGTGGCATTTTTCATCGCAGCGCCGCCTCGCGTGCCGAGTTCTTCTCGCTTATCAAGGGAAGATAGACTTGCAGGGCTGAGGCGGGAGAGGCCTAAATGAGGCTTATTCTGTTACGTGGTTCAATACCCAGCCCAAAAATTCATCAAATGACACCTTGCCAGAAGCGACATTTAAAGTGATTTCGTATAACTCTTTTTGCGTGTACACCAAAGTAATTCCATTCATCTCCAGTGTGACCAGCATGGCATGAGTACCAATTCTTTTATTGCCGTCCATGAAAGGATGGTTCATTATTAAACCATAACCTAGACGGACAGCTTTTTGCTGAATCGTTGGTAGTAGGTATTGCCCATTGAATGTTTGAAAGGGCGCGGCAAGAGCGGAATCTAGCATGCTTTCATCACGAATTATTGCACTGCCGCCGTGCGTTTCGATTAGAGCTTGGTGCAGTCGAAGCAGTTGCTCTTTAGAAAGTCTTCTCATTTAGCTAGAGCATTGTAGGCTTCCCTGTTCTTCGCCATAAAGCGACGGGATATGGCCATAACATCCTCATCCGGCATGGTCTGTTCCTGCTCTGCTTGATTGAACTCAATCAGAAGGTAGCGAGGTGTATTGTTTTTTAAAATCACCACAGAACCTTGTTCATCAACCATCCTTGCAATGCGAGAAAAATTTTGGTTAGCTTCAGTTATAGAAACGATGTTGCTTGTATTGATCATCATATAGATTACCTCCAGCATCATTGTACAACAGTACTAGGTAGTATACAACCTATTAGATTGCATTTCCTCATATCAAGTGCCTGTTTCTCAAGACAATGAAACGCCTTGTAGCTTGCCAGGTGTCTCAATGAGAATGGCTGGTTAATTCAGTAATCCTTCTATAACCTCAATCGTTAAGCGTTTTTGTTCGAGGTTTATCTCTTTCACTACGTCTCTGATGGCGGGAATAAGCGTTTCCGTGTCGCCATTGCTAACTATGTAGATGTCGTTGCTGCCTGTATTCAAGATATCACTCACTTTACCAAGCGATATGCCTGTATCGGTAAAGACCTCAATGCCTATGATATCGTGGTGGTAATAGCGGCCGGCGGGGAGCACTTTGCGTCCACTCGCGGGGATTTCAAGGTGTTTGCCGTGGAATGAGCTGGCAATCTCGGGCGTATCTACGCCCGTAAGCCTTAGGATGGCTGTCCCCTTAGAAAGTTGGGCGGCAGCAACTATGTATGGTTGGCCTTCGATAAAAAGCTGTGCTCCGCGGTTGAAGCGATCGGGGAACTCGGTCATTATCCTAACGCGCATGGCACCTTCTTGGCCGTGCGCTCCCATTACCTCACCGACAATGAAATATTCGTTTTGATCTTCACTCATAATCGAAAATAAAAAACGCTCCCTTGCTCAAATCAGTCTGAGACGCAGGGAGCGTTACGATAAACAAGATGCCTTAGACGATTTCAAGGGTAGCTTTTGACTGAGCCTTAGCAGCCTTCACTCGGATAAGGGTGCGGATAGCCTGGGCGATGCGGCCTTGTTTGCCGATGACTCGACCCTTGTCTTCATCGGCAACCTTGAGCTTTAGGACGATGCCGCCCTCTTCGTCTTGTTCCTCGGTCACCTCGACAGCCCCGGGGTCGTTGACCAGAGATTTAGCGATGTACTCGACGAGCTCTTTCATCACTTCTCCTTTGTGGCTTTAAGCTTGTCCATAATGCCGGCTTTTTTAAAGAGCCTAGCCACAGTATCGGTGGGCTGGGCACCTTTTCGTAGCCATTCGAGAGCGGCCTGCTCTTCAATGGTGAATGTTTCCGGCTCGGTCAGCGGGTCATAATGACCTATAATGCTGATAAAGGCCCCATTGCGGGGTGAATGAGAGTCGGCTACCACTACACGGTAGCTGGGTTTCTTGGGGGCGCCCATGCGGCGCAGCCTAATCTTTACCATAACGTTAATGAAATTCCTTTCTCTTCCGCTATTATGCCCGATGACGAATAGGCTGTCAATAGGCCGCGCTGCCTCATAATTAATAGCACTGAAATATGGATCGTTGCGTCATAAATAAATAGCACCGAAAATCTGTTCCATACGAT
>CAYOAR010000036.1:0-4275 GCA_964402105.1 uncultured Dehalococcoidales bacterium | reverse complement strand
CCGGTTGTTGATGCCGATAAGGTGGGCCTCCAGCCTAGCGGCCAACCTCATTTCTTCCATGGTGCAAACCTCAACCAAAGGCTCAAGCCCCAATCCGATTGCCTTTTCGTATAGTGCCGTTAAAGTCTTTTCGTCAGTGGTTGCGCAGATCAAAAGCGCTGCTGCTGCGCCGAGCTCTGCCGTTTCCAGAAGCATGTCTGTGCTTGTGATGAAGTCTTTTCTGAGTACAGGCACCTCCACGGCTTGGGTAATGGAAAGGAGCAGTTCGGGGCTACCGCCGAAATGCTCTCGTTCTGTTACGACCGACAGCAATGGTGCCCCATAGCGGACGAGCTGCTTTGCCGCCTCTGCCACGTCGCGTCCGCACAGCAAATCGCCGTCTTTCGGCGAAATGCACTTGATGTCCGGTATAACCGCGACTAGACCGCGCGCATTCTCCGAGGCAATGGCAGAGGAAAACCGGGCTCTCAAGAGGCTTTCCCGAAGCTATGGGACATTTCCTTAAGTTCCTTAAGCTTTTTAGTTGCTGCCCCGCTGTCTATGAGCTCACCCGCAAGATCAATTCCCTCAAGGAAACTGTCAGCCTTGCCGCCGACGATTAACGCCCCGGCGGCATTAAGAACAATAGCATCGCGCCTAGCCCCGGTTATTCTCCCGGCAAAGACTCCGTTTATCGTTTCGGCATTTGCCTCGGGCGTACCGGTTTTGATATCCGAAAGAGAGCATCTGGTGAGCCCCAGTTCTTCCGGTGTGATCTCAAAGGCGGTGATTTCGCCGTTTTTCAGGTGATTGATGCGTGTTTTCCCGAGCAGGGATATCTCATCCAATCCGTCTAGGCCATGAACGAACATGGCGTTGGTATACCCCAGTTCCTTTGCCACGTAAGACACAATGTCGAGGAGGTCAAGCTTATATACCCCGAGCAGGTGCCTCGGTGCGAAGGCGGGATTAATAAGCGGCCCGATAATGGAATAAAAAATAGTCTTGATGCCTAGGTCTTGTTCCGGGGGGAGCACCTTTCCCATCACGGGGTGGAAGAGAGGGGCATATAGGAAAGCAATGCCGATCTCCTCGATCATTTTCTCCGCCTCGCGCGGCTGCAAATTGATATTGACACCCAATGCCTCAAGAACGTCGGCACTTCCGGAAAGGCTGGCGATGGAGCGGCTTCCGTGTTTGGCAATGAGAATGCCTGCGGCGGCGGCAACGACGGCGGTTGCCGTTGAGATGTTAAACGTGGAAAGTCCGCCCCCTGTGCCGCAGGTATCCATGGTATCTCCTATGACCTTGGGCTTTAAGGGAACGCAGTTATCACGCATGGCTTTGGCGATATAAGCTGTTTCCTTAAGCGAGGCTCCTTTCATAAGCAAAGCGACCTGAAAGCCTGCAATTTGAATGTCGCTAACCGTGCCCTTGTTGATAGCAGAGATGAGCTCAGAAATCTCCGCCTCGGTAAGTTCCTGCTTGGTGGTAATTTTCCCCAGTATTTCCTTGTACATAACAATTGTCTCCTCTTTTTATTTATTTTTTGGTGTTGGTGAAATCCAACTAAAAATCCGTGTTTTTGTTAGCGCAAATTGACTGATAAGCATCGTTTGTAAACAATCACTCTCCTCTAGCTACTCGAAATAGCCTGGTTTAATTCACGCGCAAACCGGAATACCGGGCTAACGCAGTCACGACCGTGCTCGGCGGCAATGCGGACGATGGCACTTCCGACGATAACGCCGTCGGCAAAACGAGCAACCTCGCGCGCTTGCTCTGGGGTAGAGATGCCAAAGCCAACGGCGCAGGGAATATTGGTTATCTGCCTAACTTGCATTATCATGCGGTGGGCGCTGCTGCCAAGCTCCTGCCGTTCTCCGGTAACGCCCAGCGAAGACACGCAGTACAGAAAGCCCTCGGAGTTTAGGGCGATTTTGGTTATTCTTTCCTCGGATGTCGGGGCAATGAGCGAGATGAGCTCAAGCCCCTGAGATGAACAAGGCTCGAGAAGTTCATCCCTTTCTTCGAATGGTAAGTCAGGCACGATGAGACCATCCACGCCGCACCGGGTGCAGCGTTCAATAAAGCGGGAAACGCCGTAGGCAAAAATGGGATTGTAGTAGGTCATAAACAGAAGCGGAACCTTGATATCTCCCCGAACACGTGACACAAGGTCAAAAAGCTTATCCACGGTACATCCCGCCCTGAGAGCACGCTCATCGGCCGCCTCAATAATCGGACCTTCGGCAATGGGATCGGAAAATGGGATGCCGATCTCGATGATGTCTGCTCCTGCCTCAACAAGGGCAAAAAGCAGTTTTTCCGTTGTTTCTATATCAGGGTCGCCCCCGGTAATAAATGGGATGAAGGCCTTCCCCGCAGAAAATGCCCTACGGATTTTACTCACTTACGGATACCCCCTTATATCTGGCGATTGCCGCCACGTCTTTATCGCCGCGCCCAGACAGGGTGATGACGATGACCTTGTTTTTATCCAGGGTCGGTGCGTATTTCATAGCATACGCAACGGCATGGGCACACTCAATGGCGGGGATAATCCCCTCGGTTCTGGCGAGGTATTCAAAAGCATCCACGGCCTCTTTGTCGGTAATCGGAACGTAGCGCGCTCGAGCGCGGTCGTAAAGCCCCGCGTGCTCGGGGCCGATGCCGGGGTAATCCAAGCCCGCGGAGATTGAGTACACCGGCGCTATCTGTCCGAATTCGTCTTGGCAGAAATATGACTTCATACCGTGAAAGACACCGGCTGAGCCGTTTGTTATTGAGGCGGCGTTTTTTGGAGTGTCGATGCCTTCCCCGGCGGCCTCACAGCCGATAAGCTCAACGCTATCGTCGTTGATAAAATCATAGAACGAACCCATGGCGTTGCTCCCACCACCCACACAAGCGATCACAGCGTCCGGCAAGCGGCCTTCGACGGCTGCCGCTTGCTCTTTGATTTCCCGACCGATTACCGCCTGAAAATCGCGTACAATAACAGGGAAAGGGTGCGGGCCTACCACCGAGCCCAAGCAATAGTGGGTATCCGTTATGCGGCTTGCCCACTCGCGCATAGTGGCGTTCACGGCATCTTTAAGCGTTGCCGTGCCGGATGAAACGCAATGGACCTTGGCTCCCAAGAGCTCCATACGATAGACGTTAAGAGCTTGCCGCTCCATATCTTCCTTGCCCATGAAAACCTCGCATTCCGTGTCCATGAGTGCCGCCGCGGTGGCAACGGCAACGCCGTGCTGTCCCGCGCCGGTTTCTGCTATGAGGCGGGTTTTGCCCATTTTCTTCGCAAGCAGTGCCTGCCCCAAGACATTGTTGATTTTGTGAGAACCGGTGTGGTTTAAATCCTCACGTTTAAGGTAGATTTTTGCCCCTCCCAAATCTGCGCTCATTTTTTTTGCAAAGTACAAAAGAGAAGGTCTGCCTGCATACTGTTTGAGCAAAGTATCAAGCTCTGAGATGAAACCCGGATCATGCGACCACCTCTCGTAAGCTCGTTCCAACTCTAAAACGGCGCTCATAAGAGTTTCGGGGATGTATTGCCCCCCATAGATGCCAAATCTTCCTTTTGCCATATCGCCCTCCTAAAGCGAAATCCCCAATAAATACAAAAATCCCTGACAAAGCCTTTAACTTTGTCAGGGACGAATAACAGCTATTCGCGGTGCCACCCTGATTCACGATTGCTCGTGCACTTCGCGAGGTACTAACATACCCCCGGCAACTAACGTATGCCCACTCGTCACGGAATACTCGGTAACCCTACCTTTGACCGTGCCCTCGGCGGCCCATTTGGCACTTTGCATTTCCTGCCCGGCTCTCACCTGCCCGGACTCTCTGTACGGCGCACAAATGCCGTTACTTCCGCTTCAACAGTTTGACGGAGAGGATGCCATATTCCGCAGAGCTTGTCAAATTTACGCTTAACGAGCGCTGGGAGAGAGATTGAGCTAGGTGCCCTGTCTCAGTCTTCTAATACCCTGCCGTCTGTCGAAATTACGACCGTTTGCCAAGGGATCATTTTCCCGCAGTTACCAAGGGCAGTTTTTACGGCACTTTCAAGTCCGCCGCAGCAGGGGACTTCCATGCGCGTGATCGTAACTGATTTCACAGCGTTCATTTTTAGGATAGCGGTGAGCTTTTCCGAGTAGTCGATTCCATCAAGCTTAGGGCAGCCGATGATGGTGGCTTTGTTTTTCATGTACTCGGCGTGGAAATTGCCATAGGCGTATGCCGCGCAGTCGGCAGCAACCAAAACATGGGCGTTTTCAAAATATTGCG
>CAYOAR010000035.1:0-3674 GCA_964402105.1 uncultured Dehalococcoidales bacterium | reverse complement strand
TTTTGGTTAACAACCCGAGCACGGCCCAGCGCTCGTAGCCCTCTCGGAAATAATCGTTGAAGGCATCGTCGATGATCTGGGTGCAACTCTCGGCAAAAGTCTGCTCAGTAAGATTGCCTCGGATAAGATTGAAGACAGAGTCGAAGAGGGGACGCATAAGACCGTTGAGCGGATCTTGCAAAAACCAGTTAACGGCAGCTCGGACGCTGATAGGATCCAAGTTGCTTGCTGCAATGGCCGCTTTATAGGCTTTAGCAAACTCCTTGGAGAGCTCACGGCCTTTTTCCAGCGAAGACATAAAGTTTTCTTTCAGGAAATCCGTGCGTATGCTGTCGAACCGGCGATAGAACTCTGGGCGTACATCGCTTGGGATAGCGATGCAGCTTCCTGAGATTTCAATCGAAGGATTGTCCTTGATGAACTCTTTTAGTTGAGCGAATGAATTTTGCCAAGTGCTGGCCATAAATAGTTTTCCTCCTATAATGTCTTAGGCGCGCTCATGATAACACAACCGCCCCTTTAATTATATTTATTAACGCAGGTTTTGCAAGAGACAGCGGGCTGTTTTGCTATTTATCATCCTTACTGTTGAACTTACAAATCGTTACGAAGAATCCTCTATGTTTTATTGAGGAGAGTGGAGCATAATGCCTAGCGCGATTACACAAATGGATAAACCATGGGTGTGCGAAGAAACCAATTACTATGAGTTTCAAATGAGGGCGCCTTCATACGTGTGGTTGCTGTCAATTTCCTGCCACCCCTTTCTCTTAGAAAAGCCCGCAAATGAAAAGCAGTTTCAGGACATACTGTGAACTCACAATGATGTACGGCGGACCTGGATCATCTCACTGAGGATGCTGACAGCAATCTCCTCTGGAGTCTGGGCGTGTATGGAGAGGCCAATGGGGGCGTGCACGCGAGAAAGGTCGTTCTTGGTAAAACCTTTTGCCTGGAGGTGGCTGTACACAGCCTCGTTTTTGCTTTTGCTGCCAATCATTCCGATATACTTGGCAGGCGTTTTAAGGGCGTTTTCTAACACAACTTCATCGCCCTTGTGCCCATGGGTGATGATGACGATAAAGCTTTCTGAAGAAACCTTAATCTTCTCGAATGATGTTTGAAAGTCGGAGACAACTAGCTCTGTTGCCTCGGGGAAACGAGTGGCTGTTGTATACTCTGGGCGATCATCAATGATAACCACCTTAAAATCGGTGAGAGCAGCCATTTTGGCGAGAGGCACACCGATATGCCCTGCACCGAAGATAAAAAGGCGTGGCGTACTAGCAATTGGCTCGATAAAGACCTCGGTGTCGCCGCCGCAGATCATGCCAAGTTCGCCTTGGGGGTTCAGGCGGTAGATTATCTTTCTAGCCTTACCGGTATTAATGACATCTACGGCCTCTCGGATGACTTGTTTCTCGATATTGCCGCCGCCCACCGTGCCCAAAATGCGCCCAGTGTCGTAAACCAGCATCTTTGCCCCTGCCTCACGAGGGGTGGAGCCTTCAACAGAGATTATCGTGGCCATAGCGGCACCCTCGCCTGCTTCGGCTAGGCGGACTATCTCGCGGTAGATATCGTGATACATATGCTCTCCTTATCAATTTATCCTGCGGACGTTAAAGCATGCCATGCAGCTTGATCGTTTCAAGAGATGCGATGGCTATGGGATAGTCAGGGCGCCTGACCTCTCCAAAAACCACCCTGTCAATCTGCGGATGATGACGGTGCAGAATCTCTGCCGCCAATGATGCTGCTAGGGCGGCTTGGTCTTCTCCGGCTTTATTAATAAATGGGATTATGCGCCCCTCCGGTGCATGCTGGATAATGCCTTGCGGGTGGGTGAGGAGCAGTGCCACCGCCTCTATAGTAACAAGTTCACCCTCTGAGAGTCCAGTTAGGCGAGAAATATACTCGATGCGGAAGGCATTCTCGGGGAGAAGAGGGCGACCCACAACCTCAATTCCCACCATGGCCACAACTAGGGAGGTGCTCAAGGGGATAACAGGCTCGGTGGGATTGGGAGCTTTGAGCGGCCGGCACCCTGCCCCATCAGCCTCATTTACGATATAGTCTGCAACCCCTGCACGATGCAAGACATCCACTGTTTCGGGCAAAAGACCAAGGAGTTTGTCGGTGTCAGGATGGGAGCGGGCTAAAGTGATGTGGCGGAAACGCCCGAGGGCTTCTTGAGCGCAGACAACAAGCGCCCCCTCATCTTCCTCGAGAATAACGCACTCCGACTCTTCTGGCGTGGGCGGCATGATACGGGTGGTGGTAGTTGTGATGACGTGCATACCATCTGCCGCAAGTTCTCGTGCCAAACGAAACATTAAGCTTGTTTTGCCGCCCCCTCCGACGAGGCTTATTACATTGCCTTGTTTGAGGCCGAGGGCTTTGGCTAAACTTTTGGTGTCAGAAAGAGAAAGACTTGCAGGCATTGCTTTATTATTAAAAGAAAATTATTGCGACTACTTGTTGTAATAGGCCATGATTGCTTCCAGCACACCACCCGCAATAGCGCGGCCTTTGTCTGAGATACTTTCGCAATAATCAAGCCTAGCACGCGGATCAACATCCCCCGCCTTTATGCCCTTGGTTACCGGTGTGCCGTCTCTAAGAAGCCCACGAATGATGCCAGGAATAGCCACTCTTACGGGCTCACTGTCTACATATGCCACGATGTCGCCTGCGGTGACTATGTCGCCAATACTCTTAGTTGCACAGAAAATCCCATCCTTGGGGGCGCGGAAAACCCTCTCTTTGCCGTAGCCTGCGATGATGCCGGGGTGCCCGGTGTCCGGCTCGGCTATGCCATCTCGGATAATCTGCCCAAGGTTGTGGCCTCGGTTAGTTTCAATTACCACGTGAGTGTCTTTTCCTGCCACGAAACCGATACCCAGCCCGATGACCAGAGGGGCATCGCTTAGGCGCGTACCGATGTTACGCTTGGCCATGATGGCATCAATCACTACGTCAGGCTTAATGTCACCTTTTATACTTGCCGAAGGATCCACAATGAGGGCAAGCTCCCCGCGAGCCCAGCAGTCGAACACCCCGGCTGTATTGGTTACAAGGCGGCAAACTTTCCCCTCAACGCACTTTACAGTGTCATAGACGGCTTCGCAGAACGAAACTCTGCGCCTGACTGCCTCGGGGCGAGCAGTCTCGGTCATCACTATGCGGAAATGACCCTCAGCCAAGCGGCAAGCCACAGCCGAAGCAAGCTCGCCGCCGCTACGAATAAGCACCTTGAGTGTTGATAAAACCATGGGGCACCTGTCCTTCACAAATTATTTAGTATAGCCCATCAGGATTACAAAGTGTTGCCATGGGACTCCAGCGCTTTTCAAATCATTCGTCCATGATAATTACCCGCTCTGGCGGGAAACGGAGAAAGCAATCCTCGCCCTCACGCGGGTCGGAGACTTGGCCTTTAGCCAAGCTAGCGCTTACAAGGTGGCGCCCTTGAACATCTTGCTTCAGTCTGAAGCGATAACTTGTGGCAACAATGCCCTCCACTGCTTGGAGGGTGGTAGCTGTAAAGACGTTCTCGCCTCCCTTTTTGGCAAATTCAATGAACTCTGGGCGGATGCCGAGTACTACCTTTTGACCAGGGGCGACCATCAGGCGGTGTTGAGTGGCTTTGAGAGATGTGTCCCAAGCTGGGA
>CAYOAR010000034.1:0-1753 GCA_964402105.1 uncultured Dehalococcoidales bacterium | reverse complement strand
CGGCGCAGGTGCCCCCCGGCAGGCTGTTGTACTTTAGGAGATACCATGAGACCGGCAACCAGCACCGCAAAGCATCTGAACCGCATTTCGCAGAGGGCGCAGGCAATTAAGCCATCCGGTATCCGGAAGTTCTTTGATCTGCTCTCATCTATTGAGGGAGTCATCTCTTTGGGGGTAGGTGAGCCAGATTATGCTACGCCTTGGCGAATGCGTGAGGTAGCCATAAAGTCACTTGAGCAAGGCAAGACCATGTATACCTCAAACTTAGGTACACCTGAGCTGCGCCAGGCAATCTCCGGTTATCTAAATAAAGAGTATGGTTTAAGCTATAATCCCAAGACAGAGATTCTCATCACTGTTGGGGTAAGCGAGGGCATGGATCTCGCCATGCGGGCAGTTCTTGACCCGGGCGACGAGGTTATTATTCCTGCGCCCTGTTATGTGGCTTATCCTGCTGTGGTATCGCTTACGGGCGGAACCCCTGTTGTTGTACCGACGACGGCTGAGCGCGGCTTTGAAATTGAGCCTTCTGATATTGAGGAAAATATCACGGAAAACACCCGAGCTATCTTTATCGGTTATCCTGCCAATCCCACCGGAGCGGTCATGCCGCGCAGCAAGCTTGTGGGTATTGCTCAGCTTGCCGAACGCCATAATCTCTTGGTGGTTTCGGATGAGATCTATGCCCGCTTAAGTTATGGTGATCCGCACACCTGCTTTGCCTCGCTGCCGGGCATGAGAGATCACACCATTCTTCTTGGCGGGTTCTCCAAGGCTTATGCCATGACGGGCTGGCGCATAGGTTATGCCGCCGGTCCCCAGGAGCTTATCGCTGCCATGACTAAGATTCACCAATACACTACGATGTGTGCCCCAACTATGTCCCAAGTGGCTGCCCTTGAAGCCATTCAGGCAGGGGAGGACAGCGTACTTGAAATGGTTGCCGACTATAACAGGCGCCGCCTGCTGACTGTGAAGGGACTCCGCGAGATCGGGCTTGACTGCTTTGAGCCAAAGGGAGCCTTTTATGCTTTTCCGTGCATCCGCTCCACAGGTCTGAGCTCTGAGGAGTTTGCCGAGAAACTTCTTCAGGAAGAGAAAGTTGCCGTGGTACCGGGTACGGCTTTTGGCGAGTGCGGTGAGGGTTACGTGCGCTGCTGCTATGCTACTTCGGTGCCGGAGTTGGAAGAGGCTCTGAGGCGCATGAAGCGGTTTGTTGGGAAATATCGGAAATAGACGCAGTTAAAACTGCGCTCTTGCCTAATCGAGAAAAATGCTAGGCATTGCAATCTTGTATCAGATGCCTGCCCTGCGTAAACATTATCAATCACCTATGCTTAAATGCAAGTGTTGCGCATAACATTTCAATTGCAAGGATGATGCTGCTTAACACAGTCCATTCATTGACTACGGCCATCCCAGCCCCCAAGTCTTTGGTCAGAAAAAAGACAACTACTCCAAGAGCGCCGAGAAAGAGTGCCCCAAAAAGCCAAGCAATTTTTAACCTTCTCCCGTCAGCGTTGCTTCTTTTTAAAGCATAGACAGCAACTATTGGTGCAAACAGGGCACCTGTGGCGCAGAATAGCAGGTTCAAAAACCCCCATGAGTTGCTTGAAACAGGTGGAACGAAGGGCTTGGTCGTTTGAATTGTGGTTGAAGAGGGTGGGGTGACCGGCGCAGTTGTTGTACTCGTAGGCGGGACAGTTGTTCCCAATGACCAGGACAACATAGGGTAAGTTAGATTCTCAATAAT
>CAYOAR010000033.1:0-9336 GCA_964402105.1 uncultured Dehalococcoidales bacterium | reverse complement strand
TATCAACGAAAGTCGAGCCGCAGCTGCTGGAGAGGCCGCAATTACTGGGAACATGACCCTTGGCCAGAACCACTATAAACTCCAGCTCATCAAGACTTTTGTACGCCGAACCCTTCTATCCCTAGTTGCCTAGGTTTACATCCACGTAAAAAGCGTGAAGCTCTGTTTAAAACAGAGCTTCACGCTTTTTACAGGCATCCTTATCATCAGGGTAGCTACATCCCAACCTTTTATGCTTTTATACGTTATATAATAAGAGGTGCTTAAACTATTCAAAAGCTATGACATTAATTCGTAGATTTTTAGAGCTTATTAAAGTATAATTCATATGCGATGAGTATGTCTTAGAAAGGAGGCCGAATATGGAAACCAATAATATCCTCCGCAAATTCAAGTTACAGAAGAAATACCTTGCTTTCTTCACTGTTGTACCGCTACTTGCCGCGACAGCATTGATCAAAGTGCCCTGCCATACCTGCCATGGCGAAGGTATAATTTCTAGCACTGGTATGGATGAAGTGCATGTAACACGTTTGACCAGTACTGAGGTAAGAATTTTTTTGGCGGGTTGCGACACATATCGTGTCTATCAATACGAGGTAACCTTGACACTTGAGAACTACGCCGACCATGATGCAGGTGGTTACATAAACTTGATCCTAATTGATTACTATGCGAGCCTGAAGCTTGATGCCCAGTTCATAACTGCCGTGATTCCGGCGCACACCTCGGTTGAGCACACTTGTTTCATCTATTTTATGACGCGTAATTCCGTTGACCTCCCAAACCGCACAGATATTCAAGCAGAAGTACTGAAAAGCAACATTGACTGCAAGGCATGCTCAGGCACAGGCAGCATTGCTCTCAATACCTGGGCGCTTTCCAGAAATATCAAAGATGCTCTCATTACAGGCCAGCGTGTTGATACCCCAGCCGTTCCACCTCTGTGGGTAGCAGAACACGGTTAACTGGTACATATTTTCGGTTTACGCATAAGCTATTATCGCGCCTAGTAGGCGCGATAATAGCTTATGCGTAAACACGTATTGACAAGCTTGATAGCATAAAATACAATATCCAATAAATTGCGAAAGGAGAAGAATACATCCTGAGGTTTCTCAGGCGCACTCAAGTATGTAGAAATAAAGACATCCTTTCCTACATGCAATTATCATATTCGCCGTTTCCCAGTGGACACTCTTATAACCAATTTATTTTAGCGCGAGCGCCGTCTGAGGCCGCTCGCCGCAAGGAGGAATAGCAAAGCATGGCCGAAAAATTAGCCCCCATCAACTTGATTTGGCTCCAGGGCTCCGGCTGTACGGGCGATACCGTTGCCCTTCTTTCTGCTCGTGAGCCATCCTTGGTGGATGTCATGACTGGCGTGTTGCCCGAGATTCAGGGCATCAATATCGCCTTCCACCCCACCATTATGGTCCCCCATGGTGAGCATGCCATGTCCGCCCTAGACGATGCCAAGGCGGGGAAACTTGACCCCTTCGTGCTCGTCCTAGAAGGCGCAGTGCCAGATGAAAAGATTGCCAAGCGCACCGGTGGCTTCTTCTGCGCCATCGGTGACAAAGATGGTAAGATTGTTCTGCTCACCGAGGTTTTGGATGCCTTGAAGGACAAGGCTGCAGCCGTGGTCGCGGTTGGCACCTGTGCCGCCTATGGCGGACCTTCCGCCGGCGCCCCCAACCCCACCGGTTGTATGGGTCTTTATGATTACTATGGGCGGAGTTATCGTAGCAAGCTCGGCTTGCCCGTTATTAACATCCCAGGCTGCCCATCCCCCGGCGACAGCACTCTTAAGGCTCTTGCCTATATGGTGTTGGTTGCCCGCGGCGCAGCTGCTGTACCAGCGCTTGATGAGTACAATCGTCCTTTGTTCCTCTTTGGCGAGTTGGTACACCACATCTGTCCCCGAGCGGGTTATCTCGCAGAGGGCAAGTTCGCTCATCACTATGGCGAACCATATTGTATGGGCCTTATAGGTTGCAAAGGCCCCATTGTCCATTGCCGTGTGCCCAAATACGGCTTTGCCAATGGCTATGGCGGATGTCCTGGCACTGGTTCACCCTGCATCGGTTGCACCGAGCCCGCTTTCCCAGACAAGCCGTTCTCTCCATTCCTGCAAAAATCACCTGTTACGCCTTGGGTTAAGGAAGGCATCCTGGATAATATCGGCAAGGTCAAAGCTACCTTGCACCGCTTCGTAAAGAGGAGTATCTAAGATGGCTAAGACCAAAGACATCTACATTGAACCAATGACTCGCATCGAGGGCCACATGGGTGCCCATGCCCAGGCTGACCTTGACGGCAAGAAATATGCCGATGCCCACTGCTATGCCACCATGTTCCGCGGCCTTGAGGACATTTTGCGCGGGCGTGAGCCTGCAGACGCCATTTGGTTAGCCCAAAGGAGTTGCGGCGTCTGCCCCACTCCTCATGCTACCGCCTCGGTGTTGGCTGTAGAGATGGCTTATGAAGCACCCCCACCCCCCATGGGCATTGCTCTGCGCAACTTAGCCCATATGGCCGAAGAATCATACGACGGAGCACTCAGTTGTGGCATTTTGGAAGGCCCGGATTACTCCGAGGCTGTCAGTTCAAAAATGAATCCGGAACTGGCTGCCAAGGCTAACAACACCCCAGCCCCCAACGCCAGTGTGCATGGTTATGCCACCATCGGCGACATCTTGCGTGCGATGAATCCAGTCACCGGCAGTTTCTGGCTTAAATGCCTTGGTGCTGCCAAAAACGGCATGGACATTGCCAGCATTCTCTGTGCCAAGCATCCCCACCAGAATAACTTCGTTCCCGGCGGCATCGCCCGCACCATCACCATTACCGACATTGAAACTGTCTACGTGCTTTTCGGCAAACAGGTGGCTTTCACTAAAGAGCTCGTACCCATTATGGATGATGTTCTGAATTTCTATGCTAACAGCGACTGCAACCGGGTAGGCGATCTGCCCATGAACTTCCTCTCTTGGGGTGTATATGACGATCCTTTCTCCTATGACGCCAAATATGCCAACATGTCCAAGTGGGGCGAGAAGCGCCTGCTGCCCCCCGGCGTCGTAATCAATGGGAAGCTCATCACTTCTGACTTGGTGGAAATGCAGGTTGGCGTCCAAGAAACGGTAACCCACTCCTATTATGAAGATTCTCCGCGGGCAGAAATCGCCAAAGACCCACTGGGGAATCCTCTCACCAAAGATCATCCTTGGAATGAATCGCATAAGCCTGTGGCCGGACCAGATAAGAACTGGGCTGGCAAATACACTTGGGCCAAGACGCCGCGTTGGCTGGACTGGAAGAAGCGCGTGGATGGCAAGACTCATGTGCTTACCGCCAACCCCATCGCTCGTATGTATGTGGCCGCCATCTCGCAGAAAACACCGGAATCCACCGGTAGCGGGATTAAATTCACCCTGCCGGCAGGTACGGTTGCTGGCTGTCGCGTGCCTGGTGAGGTCACTATGGAATGGAAGCTGCCGCGCATGAACAACTCTCTTGAGCGCATTCGTGCCCGCGCCTATTTCCATGCTTACTCTTGCTTCTTGGCTTATAAGACCTTGGCTGTTGCTCTTGCCGAACTCAAGAAGGGCAATACCAAAGTTTGGAATTCGTACAAACGCCCGAAGAATGGCATCGGCGTAGGATTGGTCGAGGGTATGCGCGGTGGTGTAGGACATTGGGTAGTGATGCGTGACGGCAAAACCCATCGCTATCAAATCATCACTCCCACCGCTTGGAATGTTTCGCCGCGTGATGCCGAAGGTCGCCCCGGCCCCTATGAAGCCGCTATTATAGGCTCGCCGATTACTGAGCCTATTTCTGGTGAGTTGAACGGCATTGATGTTGTTCGCACCATCAGAAGCTTCGATCCATGCTTAGGTTGCACAGTCCAAGTCTTCTCGCCCGACGAGAAGCTCCTGGCTAGCTGCGAACTTGATCACATGCACGCCGAGGATATCTTCCACACCCAAAACCATATTGATGGCACTCCTCACAGCCACGAGCACAGCCACTAATCAAGTCCAATCCAGTGGTTTTTCAAACAGGGGCACGGCACGCCGTGCCCCTGTTTATTAAGCAGTTGACTTGAGGTCATCTAATAATCGGGGGATTTTATGCCAAAAACACTTATTTGCGGACTGGGAAGTAAGCTCCAAGGCGACGATGGTTTGGGGCCATACGTTATTGAGGAGCTGGAGAAAAAGGGGGCACCAAGGGGTGCGGAGCTCGCCGACTTCGGTATTTCTGGCTTCAAATGCGCTCTTAGTCTTGCCAACTACGAGAGGGTGATCTTTGTTGATGCCATCAGTCTGCCCGGGCACACACCCGGCACCCCACACCGCCTGCGCATCCCGCGCGAGAAGCTGGGCGGATTGCCATCATTGGGTGAGGTGGGCATCAGCATGCACGAAACCGACCTGCCCCGCATATTGGCTACCGCCGCCGTCTTGGGTACTGCCCCTGCAGAGATTATTATCATCGGCGCCCAGCCTGCCGACACCTCAGTCCGGTTCGGTCTTTCACCCGAGATAGCACGGGCAGTGCCGGAGATAATTAAGATGATAGAATCAGAACTCACTCGCTTAGAGAATTAACCGTTCATTGTCACACGCGCAAATAACACTCCAACACGATTTAACGATATGGGTGCGGACATAGAAACAGACCGAGCCTGGTATATTGAAGTCTTCGGGGTAGTGCAAGGGGTAGGTTTCCGTCCTTTCGTATATCAACTCGCCCAGCATCACCAGATACGAGGTTGGGTGCGCAATACCTCGAATTGTGTGGAAATAGAGGCAGAAGGTCCAGTTAAAGCCCTTGAGGCTTTTCTGGATGGCATCAGACACCATGCTCCACCTGCAGCACATGTACAACACATTGAATATCAAGCCTCGTCTTATCAGGGCTTTCACGACTTTCAAATCCTTGAAAGCTTGCCAAAACCAGGCGAATATCAGCTCATCTCACCCGACCTCGCCACCTGCGCTGACTGTCAGCGTGAGATATTCGATCCCACCAACCGCCGCTATCGTTATCCGTTTACCAACTGCACCAACTGTGGGCCGCGCTTTACAATTATCGAAGACATCCCTTACGACCGCCAACGCACCACTATGCGCGTGTTCGCCATGTGCACCGCCTGCCAGCAGGAGTATGATGACCCCACTAATCGTCGTTTCCACGCACAACCCAATGCCTGTCCCGCTTGCGGGCCAAGGCTTAAACTGGTTGACGCCAATGGGGAAGAGGTGCCGGGTGACCCCATAAGACAAGCAGCCGCTATCCTGCAAGCCGGCAGTATCATTGCCCTCAAAGGCCTTGGCGGCTTTCTTTTGGCCTGCGATGCCACCAGCGAAAACGCCGTGTCGCGTCTCCGCACCCGCAAGCAGCGCCCTTCTCGTCCTTTCGCTGTTATGTTAAAAAACCTAGAAGAGGCAAAGAGCCTTTGCGCTATTTCGCCAGCTGAAGAGTCGTTGCTGGGCTCACCTGCTGCCCCCATCGTCCTCCTTAGAATACAAAGCAAAACTCTTGCCCCAGCAGTAGCTCCGGGACTCAAGTATTTTGGAATAATGCTGCCCTATACCCCTATCCACCACCTCTTGCTGCAGGAAACTGACACGCCGCTGGTCATGACCAGCGGCAATCTCTCCGAAGAGCCTATCGTCCATGACAACACCGAAGCCTTGGCACGACTTGGGAACATCGCCGACTACTTTTTGCTACATGACCGCGATATCTACGTACGCTACGATGACAGCGTGGTGGCATGTATTGGGGAAAAGCCAAGCATGGTGCGGCGAGCGAGGGGATATGCCCCATATCCCATTCGGCTCGGCTTCAAAGCTCCTTGTATCCTAGCCTGCGGAGCGGAGCTGAAAAGCACTTTCTGCCTTACGCGAGGCGACCATGCCTTCCTGAGTCAGCACATAGGAGATTTGGAAAACAGCACCACCCTCGCCAGCTACGAAGAATTGATAGAAATCTACAAAGGACTCTTCCGTATCAAGCCAGAGCTTGTCGCTTGCGATCTCCACCCCGATTACCTCAGCACACAATACGCGCGCGAGAACGCTACGCGCGCTACGCTTAAGCTTATGCTAATACAGCATCACCACGCTCATATCGCGAGCCTATTGGCCGAGCACGGCTGCAACCAGCCGATCATCGGCGTAGCCTTCGACGGGGCAGGCTACGGCACAGACGGCGCCATCTGGGGGGGAGAGTTTCTGCATGCCGACCTCAATGGCTTTCAGAGACTAGCACATCTAGAATACATGCCCTTGCCCGGCGGTGATGCCGCCACACGCAGTCCTCGCCGCATCGCAGCCGCCTATCTTTATCATCTGCTGGGGGAACACAGCTATACTACGGCAGCCAGTCACCTCGGAATAGACCAAACAGAGCTTGAGTTAATTAAAGTACAATTGGACCGTCGTCTGAACGCTCCTCTTACCTCAAGTGCAGGGCGGCTCTTTGATGCCGTCGCTGCCCTCCTGGGCATCCGCGGGGTAATAGACTACGAGGCACAGGCGGCTATTGAGCTAGAGATGGCTGCAACCAACTGCGAAACGGGCGACAAGCGCACCTATTCATTTGGGATTCCAAACACTGTAGGCGACATGATCATTCGCCTGACACCGCTCTTTCGCGCTATAATGACAGATATTGATGATAGGTGCCGCCCTGCAGAGATTGCGTGGCGCTTTCATTACTCCACGGCACTGATGATTGCCAAGGTTTGCCGACAATTAGGAAACAAAACAGGTATTGCAACGGTTGGGCTCTCCGGCGGTTGCTTTCAAAACCGTTTGCTCACGGAAATGACGGTAGCGGCCCTTAGGAAAGATGGTTTCGCAGTACTTCTGCATCAACAGGTGCCACCGGGTGACGGCGGCATCGCTTTAGGACAAGCAGCAGTTGCAGCTTGGGCTTTTAAAAACAAATAGCCCAAGGTCTGATGGGTTCATTGCCACTTGAAGGAGCGGCTGATATTAACTTAAGGAGCTAAGCCATGTGCGTAGCAGTTCCAGCGGAGATTATAAGCATTGAAGGCACCGAGGCCGAGGTAGACATCGGCGGGGCAAGGCGGCGCACCAGCATCTATCTCACCCCCGAGGCACAGGTTGGTGACTATGTTTTGATGCACGCCGGTTTCGCCATCCGCGTCCTCGATCTCGCCGAAGCACAGGCAACCATCGAGCTTTTGAGGGACATCAATGCCGCTAACGGATGAATTCGCAAACAGCGCTACTGCGCTTAAGCTCGCAGGGTTTATAAAAACCCTGTCCCGTCCAGACCACCCAGTGCGCCTTATGGAGTTCTGCGGAAGTCACACAACCGCTATCCTGCGATATGGTATTCGCCAGTTACTGCCGCCAGATGTTGAACTTCTGTCCGGCCCGGGATGCCCCGTATGTGTCACTGACCAAACAGATATAGACCGCGCTTTATACCTAGCACGAGTGCCGAACGTTATCATCACAACCTTTGGCGACATGCTTAAAGTACCAGGTAGTCAAGGTAGTTTGGCTGAGGCACGCGCCGGAGGAGCTGATGTGCGCGTGGTGTACTCTACCCTGGATGCCCTCCAGCTCGCTCGCGAGAACCCATCCCGCCAAGTCATCTTTCTTGGGATAGGTTTTGAGACCACCGCGCCCACCATTGCCGCATCAGTGGCACAGGCTGCCGAGCAGGGCATCAATAACTACGCCGTTTTCTCTCTAGCGAAAGTTTGCCCCCCGGTGATAAAAGCTCTCCTAAGCAGCGGGGAGATTCGGTTAAGCGGCCTCATTTGCCCCGGTCATGTTAGTGCCATTATCGGCACCGAGCCTTATGAGTTTATCGCCCGCGACTACGCCGTCGCTTGCGTCATCGCCGGCTTCGAGCCGGTGGATATTCTCCAAGCAATAGCGATGCTGCTCTCACAGCTCCGCGAGGCGCGCCCAAGAGTGGAGGTAGCCTATACCCGAGGCGTGGTGCCAGCTGGCAACCCACATGCCCTCAAGCTCATGGACGAAGTTTTTAAGCCAGTTGCGGCGAGTTGGCGCGGAATGGGTGAAGTGCCAGGCAGCGGTCTTAAGCTACGCCCTGAATATGCCGTCCACGATGCCGAAAAGCTATACAGCATCCCTCCCATGCCGAGATACAAAGCAACCGGCTGTATATGCGGCGAGATCTTGCGGGGAGTAAAAACCCCGGCGGACTGCACCCTGTTCGGACTGGCTTGTACCCCAGAACGTCCCATCGGCCCATGCATGGTTTCAAATGAAGGAGCCTGTGCCGCCTACCACAGCTATGGAGACGGCCGTGGAGGATAGAATTCTAATGGCGCATGGTGCCGGCGGTCGCCTAAGTCACGAACTTGTGGCACACATAGTAAGCTGTTTGGGCGCAGCCTGCCGCAACAGCATGGACGACGCAGCGGTAGTGCCTGGCATTGAACGGCTTGCGTTCACCACCGACAGCTTTGTGGTAACTCCTCTCTTTTTCCCCGGCGGAAACGTAGGGAAGCTTGCCGTATGCGGCACAGTGAACGACCTTGCCATGAGCGGAGCCGCGGCACTCTATCTAAGTCTGTCTTTTATCATTGAAGAAGGCCTGCCCATGGCTGAACTTACGCGGGTAGTCACCTCCATTCGAGAGACCGCCTTGGAGGCCGGGGTGTGTATTGTCACGGGCGATACTAAAGTGGTAGCACGTGGGGCAGCAGACAAACTCTTCATCAACACTGCGGGGCTAGGTGCCATACCCCCCAGGATAAACATCTCCGGAGCCCTCGCCCTCCCAGGTGACGTGGTCATTTTAAGCGGTTCCATCGGAGACCACGGCACGGCAGTCATGGCACAAAGAGAAGGCCTTCGTTTCTCTGGGGAGCTCGCCTCCGACTGCGCCCCCTTGAACAGCCTTGTCGCCGCAATGTTAGCCGTCTGCCCCAATATTCACGCACTGCGCGACCCTACGCGCGGAGGCTTGGCAACAACTCTAAATGAGATTGCCCACCAGTCAAAAGTTGGCATAGTCGTTGAGGAGGCTACTGTCCCTATAAGACCACCCGTAAAAGCTCTGTGCGGTCTGTTAGGGCTAGATCCATTTTATGTTGCCAACGAGGGCAAGCTTATCGCTTTCTTGCCAGAGGGAAAAGCTGCAGATGTCATCGCTGTTATGCACCACGAGAGGTACGGCGCTCAAGCGAGAGTCATCGGGCGGGTAACCGCCGAGCCCATAGGCCGAGTCATTCTGCAAACCGCATTAGGCACCACACGCGTTCTCCCCATGCTAGCAGGGGATCTCTTGCCTCGTATCTGCTAATGC
>CAYOAR010000032.1:0-4410 GCA_964402105.1 uncultured Dehalococcoidales bacterium | reverse complement strand
GGCCGAGATGGTGTAGTCGGGGGTGTCGCCGGGTACGGCAATCATATCCAACCCCACTGAGCAGACACAGGTCATAGCTTCCAGTTTTTCAAGCGAGAGTGCCCCGGCAGCAACTGCCGCTGTCATGCCGGCATCTTCGCTCACTGGGATGAAGCTGCCAGACAACCCGCCGACATGAGAGCTTGCCATGACACCGCCTTTCTTGACCGCATCGTTCAACAGCGAGAGGGCTGCCGTAGTGCCAGGGGCACCGCAGCGCTCCAACCCCATCTCCTCCAAGATAAGGGCTACGCTGTCGCCTATTGCTGGTGTTGGCGCAAGTGACAGGTCTACCACCCCGAATGGCACACCGAGGCGTCGGGAAGCCTCCGTCCCCACAAGCTGTCCCATACGAGTGACCTTGAAAGCTGTCTTCTTGATAAGTTCGGCAAGTGTGCTGAAATCAGCGTCTGGGCCAAGTTTACGCAGGGCACGGGCTACTACTCCCGGCCCGCTCACCCCGACATTCAGTACGCACTCCGGCTCGCCCACGCCATGGAAGGCGCCTGCCCTGAAAGGATTGTCTTCCGGAGCATTAGAAAAGACCACGAGTTTGGCGCATCCGATACTGTTGGCGGTTGCGGTAAGCTCGGCAGTGTGCCGGATAACGCGCCCCATGTGAGCTACGGCATCCATATTGATGCCTGCTTTGGTGGTAGCAACATTGACTGAAGCGCAGACACGCTTGGTGGCTGCGAGCGCCGCAGGAATGGAGGAAATCAACCGCTCATCTCCTGTCGAATAGCCCTTGTGCACTAAGGCGCTGTACCCGCCGATGAAGTTTATGCCAAGTTTCTCTGCCGCTCGCTCCAAAGCTATGGCAACCTCGGTGCAATCACCCTTGGCTGATGCAACCACAAGTGAGATTGGAGTCACGGCGATACGCTTATTGATGATGGGGATGCCGTATTCACGTTCGATATTTTCGCTGGTGCGCACAAGGTCGCAAGCAACACGTGTAATTTTATCGTAGATACGCTGGCATAGGGTGGCTATGTTCGGGTGGGCGCAGTCTGTAAGCGAGATTCCTAAAGTAATCGTTCTGATATCCAGGTTTTCGCTGGATATCATGTTGATGGTCTCAATGATTTCGTGCTGATTGATCATGTTATTTGATTCCTAGATGCGGTGCATGGAGTTGAAAATATCCTCGCGCTGGATGCGTATTTGCAGGCTGAGAGCATCGCCCTTGGCTTTCAGGCGCTGGTCGAGTTCTTCAAAGCTGATATTAGATATACCGGTGTCTACTACCATGATCATAGTGAAGATCCCTTGCATAATGGTTTGGGTAATATCTAGGATATTCACGTTAGCTTCGGCAAGTGTGGCACTTACTCCAGCGATAATCCCTACCCGATCGGTGCCTAGAACTGTAATAACCGCACGCATAGCTTAACTCCTTTAATATTCCTTTATTATAGCCTATCGCGGAGCTAGGAGGAAAAATAGTAATCACACAGACGTTAGCGGAAAACATCCCAAAGAGTACCCCCAAGGTTTAATGGACGGAATAAACACTGGCAACATTCTAAAAATGCTTTATGGCAACGAATTGGTTGTAACAACAGAAAATATAATAATACAACTAACGGTAGCAGTATATATCTTGTAATAATTGCGATTGTCGGAAATAATAATGTCGTGCCAATAAGGCAAAATTATCATCGGAAGGCGGTAGAAATAGATGTTATCAGTTTTTGAGATTGGAGAAAAAATAGCGATTGCCCGAAAAGTAAAAAATCTTACGCAGGGGCAACTGGCCGAATTGTTGGCCGTCAGCGCACAAGCGGTGGGTAAGTGGGAGCGCGGTGAGTCAATGCCGGATATCATTACTTTTGGCCGGATGGCCGAAAACCTAGGGGTTGATCTTAATTATTTCAGCGATGGACACAGTGTACCCGAAGCTTTAGTGGGTGCGGCTCGTTCTATCGAGGGAGCGAGCGAAGCCACCCAAAAGTTTGGGTGGAATATGTCCGGCAGCAATTGGGTTGATGCAGATTTATCTGGACTTCATGGTTTGACTGAAAAGTTTAACGGAGCCAATATCGATAAATGTCAGTTTATTGGCTCTGAATTGTCCGGCTTGGTATTAAAAGGGAACAATATCAAGCGGAGCAATTTTTCACATTCTGATTTGAGTAATTGCAAGTTCTCGGGCACGAATTTCACGGATAATATTTGTTGTGACTGTAATTTCAATAAGAGCGAATTTTCCAGAAGCAATATTGCAAACTGCGATTTTTCAAACGCCGATTTAACTGGTTTTACAGCCAAATGGAGCAATTTCAAGAATATTAAGTTATCTGGGGCCACTCTTCTGCGCACTACATTTAAACTCGGGCAGCTGACAGAGGTAACATTTGACGGCAAAATAACCAGCTGTGCATTTGAAAACTGCGACTTTGCTCATGTTAAGTTTCATGGCGCCGTTATCCGCGATACGTTTTTTAAAAACTGCAAACTCAAGCGCGCCGCATTCAACGCGTGTAAGGCTGACAGGCTTTCATATGCCTTTATGAAAGCCTGCAAGGCAGACCTAGCCGATGTGGAGATTATTGAGGAATAACTCTCAGATGAGTTAAGCGGGTTGGTTGTATCCGCCTTGTAGAGTAGGCGCAGGTTTTGTTATTGTCGGTTGTCAATCGGTTGTCGGTATTATTTATAGTAAAGTCGACAACCCGAAGATTGCCGACTTTTAGTCACGAAAATTGGTAGCGGGGGTTGGATTCGAACCAACGACCTTCGGGTTATGAGCCCGACGAGCTGCCACTGCTCCACCCCGCGATACAACCTTAGAATTATATGCTCGGCATGCCTAAGATGTCAAACTGGTGTTTTAGTTAACAGTACCGAGGGCGCCGTTGTTTCGCATGGGTGCTTATCACGGCTTGCTCTTTGTCTGGCCTTGTTGATACCTCTCCGGCCACCAGAGTGTTAAGCGTGAATGCACTGTCTTCTCAAAACCCTGATCGCTTGGCCGATAAAACTGCTTGCCCACTAAGGCATCGGGCAGATTCTGTTGGCGGACAAAATGACCTGGGAATTCGTGGGCGTAGCGGTAGCCTTTCCCGTAGTCAAGGTTTTTCATGAGCTTGGTGACGGGGTTGCGCAGGTGCAACGGCACGGGCTCGTTCTTGCCGCTGGTTACCTCGCGCTGGGCTTTGCCGTAAGCAAGATAAAGCGAGTTGCTCTTAGGGGCGGTGGCGAGGTAGACCGCAGCCTGAGCGAGAGCTAGATTAGCCTCAGGCATGCCTACAAAGTGCACTGCCTGCTGGGCTGCCATGCACACCACCAATGCTTGCGGATCAGCCATCCCTATGTCCTCTGAAGCAGCCCGGATGAGCCGTCTTATTATGAAGAGCGGATCCTCTCCGGCCTCAACCATACGTGCTAGCCAATAGAGAGCAGCGTCGGGGTCTGAACCCCGGATGGTTTTGTGAAGGGCGGAAATAATGTCGTAGTGTTGCTCGCCTCCTTGATCGTAGAGAAGAGCCCTTTGTTGAATGGCATCCTCAACAGTGGCCAGCTTCACATGCCGTACCCCTTGCTCATCCGGCGGTGTGGTCATAGCGGCAACCTCTAGAGCGTTTAGGGCGGCGCGGGCATCGTTGTTGGCCATGGTGATGAGGTGTTCGCGGGCGTCATCGTCCAAGACGACATTGAAAGATCCCAGCCCGCGCGCCTTGTCCTCTATGGCGCGTTGGATGATAGTGCTTATCTCGGCATGTGAAAGTGATTTTAGGGTGAAGACCTGGGCGCGTGAGAGGAGGGGAGAGATGACCTCGAAAGACGGGTTTTCAGTGGTTGCCCCGATGAGTGTTACCGTGCCATCCTCGACATAAGGAAGTACAGCATCCTGCTGTGATTTGTTAAAGCGGTGGATTTCGTCGATGAAAAGAACGGTCTTCTGTCCATGCAGCCGGCGGCGCTCTTTGGCATCCTCAATGATACGGCGCAGGTCGGCAACCCCGGCAGAAACGGCGGAAATAGGTGCGAAATAAGCGCTAGTGGCTCGCTCCATAATGTTGGCAAGGGTAGTCTTCCCTGAGCCCGGTGGGCCCCAGAGTACAACCGATGGCAGGTTGCCTGCATCAATGGCGCGCCTGAGCACTCGCCCCGGTCCTACGATGTGTTCTTGCCCCACAAACTCAGAGAGAGTAGCGGGGCGCATGCGCGCGGCAAGGGGTGCCTCTTTGAATTGTTGTTTCCCCGCCGAATAGTCGAAGAGATCCATCAGCGCTTCCAACTATTAACGAGTGCTGCTACCTCGTCTGGGCACTTTGTTGAGAAGCCGAAGTATTTTCTTTTCCCGCTCTTGAGTATTAAGATGAGCATCGGGGCACTCATGACGTTATAAATCAGCATTCCCTC